>JAQUWS010000002.1 GCA_028692735.1 Candidatus Altimarinota bacterium | reverse complement strand
TTATTAATCTTGATTTTATACATATAATAAAGCAAGTCAATATGTCTGTTTAAAAAATTTTGATTAATTCAAGCAATTAAAAATGTTTCAGCATATCATGAAATTTTAGAATTTTTCATTTTTAATACTCTATCAGGGATATTAGAAATATTTGTTGAAGAGTTTTTTTTAGTTTCCATATCATTAAATGAATGATTTAAAAGATATTTGTATTAAACTTATTTTTTATATTATGTCAAATATATTTATTTTATATTGATTTATCTTGTGGAATTAATACAATTAATATTGTATTTAAAAAAATTAATATGACTAGCTTGTATAATAAACTTAACAAATATAAATTATCTGATGTTATTGATTTTGAAAAAAAAGATTTGCAATTTGTTGCATTAAATAATCTTTTTAAAAACTTAAATGATAAAGATATATTTTTTTGACTAATTTTATTAAATTCAATTGTATGTTACCAATTATCATCAACTTGAGAAAAATACTGGGCTGAATTTAGTTTGTATTTTTCTCATATAAGAAATCTTGATAAAACTAATTTAGTTAATTGATTTAAAGATTTTCTAAAAACTTCAAAATGAAATTCAAGATTATATGATATAAAAATCAAAAGAATTGATAAAATAAATCTTTTTTTATCAGAGTTTATAATTAATCTTGATTATTACTTAGTTAATTTATATGAGCTTAGAGATAAAATTGCTTTTTTTATGAATCAAAAAAATACAGATAAAACAATTGTTTTTTCTATAAAAATGATTATGTATTGAGCTTTAATCGTTTATTGAGAAATACAAGATATATCTCATAAAAAAATCAATATTCCTATTGATTCAAGGTTAACAAAGATTTTTGAAAAATATAAATGAGATTATAATGATATAAATTTATTTTATTGTGATTTATCTAAAAAATTAAATATTGCTGAACTTCATCTTGATGCTTTAATTTGGGTTAATTACGATTCTCTTATCTAACCCTTAAAACTTACTTCTTTTTTATCATCAAATACTTTAAATATTGCTATAATTAAAATTCATAAAATCATAGATAGTGCATTTGATAACACAAAGTATTGTTGAAAAAAATAGTGATCTAGAAAGTTCCAAAATCATCTCCAAATCATAATTATACATAAAGTAATTATAATAAACTTTACATCGCTTAATACTATTATTGCTTTATTTACTTTTTGTTTCTTTCTAAAAATCTTTTTTATCATACGTTATCATTATATCTTAATTCTTGTACTAAGTTTAGCATATTTAAAAAAAAAGTTCAAGAAATATATGTTGAATTTTAAATTTTTCTTATATAATTTTTAAAATATTAATTTTAAATTATGAATAATACCTTAAAAAATAAATTAAAAAATCTTCCAAGACAACCTTGAATCTATAAATTTTTAAACACTGAATGAAAAATTATTTATATTTGAAAAAGTGTGAATTTATTTAATCGCATAAATTCATATTTTAAACCTAACGCTAAGTTAAATTTTTGAAAGAAAAAAATGGTATCTGAAATAATTGATTTAGATACAATAATTGTAAATAATGAAAAAGAAAGTTTGATACTTGAAACTACTCTGATAAAAAAGCATAAACCTAAATATAATATATTAATGAAAGATGACAAGAATCATCTCTACATAAAAGTTACTGATGAAATAATTCCAAGAGTATTAAAAACCCGTATAAAAACAAATTCTTGAACTTATTTTTGACCATATATAAGTTCAAGTAATGTGAATAATATACTGAAAGTAGTAAAAAAAATCTTTTGATATAGAAGTTGTAATTTAGATTTTATAGATTACTGAACTAGTACAGAATGAAATCAAAAATCAAGTATACAAATAAAATCAGTAAATGGATTAAAAATTCCTTGTATTGATTATTATACAAAGAGGTGTTCGTGACCTTGTTTGCTTTGAGAAAAAGAAATAATTGAATATAGAAACTGAATTGAGAATATTAAAAATTTTATAAATTGAGATTTCAAACAAATACTTGAAGATTTAAATAAAAAAATGCTTTTAAAAGCAAAAGAACTTAAATTTGAAGAAGCAAATTTATTAAAACAAGACATAGAAAGTATTAAATCACTTGAAGAAAATCAAATAGTAAGAGATTATGTTGAATGAGATTATGATATAATAAATTATATTGAAAAATATGATAAGTTTTTTATATGACTTGCATCAATAAGGAATTCAAAAATTACTGATTTAAAAAACTATGAAGTAAAAACTCATCTTTGAGAAAGTGTTGAAGAAATACTTTTAGAATTTATAGAAAGAGAAATAAATTTAGATGAAAAACAAACGTTGCTATTACCTATTGATTTGAATTTAATTACATTATTTAGATACGAGATTCCAAAAGTTTGACCAAAGTTTGATTTACTAAAGTTTGTTTATAAAAACATATATGAATATGCTTATAGAAAGCATATTGATTCATTGAGTACCAAATGATTTACTAAACAAACTATGAAGAATTTACTTTATATTTTATGATATAAAGAAATAAATAAAGATCTAGTTTTTGAATGTAATGATATATCTCATCTTTCTTGAACTAATACTGTTGCAAGTAGAAGTATAATTGAAAATTGAAAACCAAATAAAAACAAATACAGAAAATTTAATATAAAAACATTAGAAAATCTTAAGATAGATGATTTTTCTTCAATGAAAGAAATAATGCAAAGAAGATTAAAAGAACTAATTGAAAAAAATAATTTACCTGATTTAATAATAATAGATTGATGAGTTTGACAATTAAATAGTGTAATTAAAGTTATTGAAGATTTTAAAAACGAAAGAAAATGAAATATTTATTTTAATGATTCTGAAACAATCCCCGTATCAATTCCGAGGACTGAAGGTTCACAAGAATGACAATCTGAAAATCAAGATGATAGAGTGTTGATAAATCTAAAATCTAGTAATGAATTAAATATTAATGAAATCTATTCTTCAAGTGACTTAAAATTACTTGAGTCTTTACAGATTGTTTCAATTGCTAAGAGAGAAGAAGAATTGTTTTTACCTTGAATAAAAGATTCTATCGTTTTGGATAAAGATTCAAACGAATTAAGATTAATTCAAAAGATTAGGGATGAAGCTCATAGATTTGCTATAACTTTTAATAAAGAAAAGAGATTAAAAAGTGAGAAAAGAAATATACTTGAGTCTATTCCTTGAATATGACAAAAAACAAGAAGTAAGTTAATAAAAAAATATTGAAATATAGACAATCTTAAAAATATTAGTCATGATGAACTTAAGAGTATTTTAAATAAAAATCAAATTGAAGCATTGGAAAATCATTCTATTATATAGATAAAATATTTTACTTTTAGTATTTTATTGTTAAAATCATAAATAATATATTTATAAATTTAATTTTATGATAAATTTCTTTTCAAAATATAAAAAGAAAAAAGCCATAAGAACTTACTGAATCATAACTATGAGTCTTATTTTGGCTTTATGAATTAATTTTTTAGTACTTGATTCATCAATTTGACAGAAATTACAAATTAGTGTTATTAACTCTTGAGAAAACAATAAAACTTGAGATGTGTATTTAAATATAAACAATAATGTAACAAATCTTATCGCAAATAAAGATATGTTATGAATAAAAAGTTTTTCATTATCTATTGCTTATAATCCGACTAATGTAACAGTAAGTGAAATAAAAACTATTATTTGATGAAATATGATTAATGAAGAAAATGAAGAATGATTTACAACAATTATTTTAAATTTATCAACTCCTGTAGATGTAAAAAAATGAGATAGTATTGTTTCATTTATCAATACAAAAAAGGAGGAAAAACTAGAAAATATTAATTTAGTAAATGTAAATTTCACTGATTCAACTTGAGAGGTATATTTATTATCTAGTTCTTGACTCGAATTCTAATAGTTTTTTGATTTTATTTAAAGTTTTTATTACGAATTTTTTCAATTATGTTTTTTGATACTCATTGTCATACATATCTTACAAAATCAAAGTCGGAAAATGAACTTTTAAACGAAATAAAAGTTAAGTGAAATCTTAAAATTACAAATATCTGAGTAGATTTGGATACAAGTAAACATATTATTAGTTTACTAAAAGAATATGATTTTATGTACTGAAGTATATGAATTCAACCCTTAGATATAATAAAATATATAGATTTGGACTTTGTTATTGGTGAATTAGAAGAACTTTCAAAAAACAAAAAAATAGTAGCAATTTGAGAATGTTGACTTGATTATTATTGGCTTGAAAAAGATATAAGTGAATTATTAGAAAAAGATACAACTAATTCAAAGTCTTTTGATGATTTATTGAATGATTGAAAAATTAATCAACAAAATTGGTTTACAAATCAGGTATTACTTGCAAAAAAACTAAACTTACCTTTGATAATACATAATAGATGAGCAAGAGAAGATATATTTGAAATACTTAAGAATTATGATTTTAAGAACTTTGTAATGCATTGTTATAGTGAAGATTATGATTTTGCTATGAAACTCATTAATTTTTCTCCTGATTGTAAAATAAGTTTTAGTTGAATTGTGACTTTTAAAAATGCTAAAGAGGTACAAGAAACTGCTTCAAAAATCCCTTTAAAAAATATATTAATAGAAACCGATGCCCCTTACTTAGCACCAGTTCCTTTTAGATGAAAAGAAAACTTCCCTTTTTTAGTTGAAAATGTTTTTGAAAAAATATGTGAATTGAGATCTGAAAATAGAGAAAAAATTTTAGAACAAATTTATGAGAATAGTTTAAATTTTTTTAATATTTAGTTTTTTATATTAGATCTCTTATTTTTGTATTAAATAAATTTAAAAAAATTTTTGTTTCATTATTTAAAGTAGTTCAAGTAAATTCTAGTTCAGATATTCTGTTATATAAATTTATTATTATCTCTCTTGATTCTTCTAGTTTCTTTTCATCAATAATTCAATCAATATAAATGATTTTTATTAACTTACTCAATTCATTATCAATATTTATATAATCACCCGTATTTTTTAAGTATTTATTAAGATTAACTAGTATTGAAAACAGATTTTTCAATTCACTAAGATTTAAATCATTATTTATTATTCAGCTTTCATTAAAATTTATTTTTTTTGTCATATATATTAATTATTAATTATTAAATCAAAATCTATGTAATATCATTTTAATCATTTTATATTTTTTATAGTTAACTCATTCATTTTTTGACTTAATTCATCATTTGATGGAAGATGATTAAAATATAATTTTGGGTCATTTATCATACTAAAACCATCCATTTTTAACTGATAAGTATCATATTTTTTATTTAAAGTAAATTTTTGTTTCTTGTTTAATATTTCTCAATTATATCAAGAAACTTTATAATTAACTATTCAAATTACAATCTTTTTTCAATAATTTAATTGTCTTTCAATTTCATCTTTAGTCATTACTTGATCTTGATTGTCTCAATAAACTCTCTCTCTATTATTTCTTATAAAGTTATTTCATTTACTTAACTTTTCTCACTTTGGATTATCTTTTTTCTTTTGATTATTACCTTCTTTAGTTTCATTTTCATTATTTTTTTTATATAAATCTAATTTATTTTTGATTTCTTGCAATGCTTTTAAATTTGCTGATTTTTCAGATATAATTCATTGTTCCTTTTCTTTATTTTGTATTATAATATCTATTTCTTCTATTGATTTATCTTTTTGAATATTAATAAATTCAATTTTTCAAAAAATTTTTTTTCACCTTTCATCTATATTTATTGCATTTTCTATAGTGATAAGTTTATCAATAAATCATTGTGAGTTTAATGAAGTTTCTATCTTATTATAAAGTCATTTCAATTTATTTTTTAGTCATTCAGATATAATTTCATTAAATTGTTTATCAAGTATTACAAAAATATCTTTTTCTTTAGATAATAAGCTTTTTTTGGGATTATATGATAGTATCAATGATATAATAAATTTTATTTCTTCTTCATTAAGTACATTAATCCACATTAAATCAATTTGTTTTTGTTTATTATTTCAATCTTTTCAATTATCATCATTGTTATTTCATAAAGTTGCTTGAGAATTTTTATATAATTCATTTAAATATTTATCAATATCAACTTGATTATAATTTTCTTTACTTAATCTTTCAAAATCATTTCCGTTTTCATCTTGAATATCATTTCTTGTTACTGAAGAAAACTGACTATTTTTTTCTAATGATTTTAATAATTTTGTATAGAGTTTACTTATATATCTTGATGATTCATTGTCATTAGCTATTATTTGATATACATTTTTTAATAAAAAATCTACATTTGAATGTAATGTTTTTTCATCTGGGCTGTGTTCAAGTAGCTCTTGACCTAATTTATCTGGATTTCTTGAAAAATATGTACAGTTCTCATAGTCTGAAAAGTCAATTCATGGAATCATTTCACACATAGTTTTTGAATTTTCTTGCATTTTTCATATAACTTTTTTAACAAAATTGTTTGTATCTTTTTCAATTAATTTATATCATCTATTTATGTATTCTAAAAGAACTAGTTTCTCTTCATATGTCATTTCTTTTTCATCATTTATATATCATATTAGCCTTTGTTTACTTTTTTCATCAGAATAGGTCATTTCTAATTTATATTTTCTAGCTATATCCTCAGCAGAAAAAGCGACTACTCAATCTTTTAATGTTATATCAAATAAAAGTAAGTTTTTATAATCATCTTTTGATAAGTTAGCGTCAATTATTTTTTGATATTCATTGCTTTTATCTGTATTATCTGATAAGATTTTTAGATTATTTCGTGTTCATTTTTGTTCTGTAATCTTCATTCAGTTTGAAAATATAAATACATCTATAATGTATCTGTATAATATATTTCTTTCAACTCAATTAATATTTTTTACCATATCAAAAGCTAATTGAAAATTTTCAGGAGTTTTTGATAAACTGTTTATGCTTGTTTCAATTTTTAGTCATAATAATTGTTGATTTGATTTTGTTTGTATTCAAATCTTTTCTTCTTGTTGTTCTTTAGGATGTTTTAATTGTTGAATATTAATAATTTCTTTTCTCATTAGCTTTATAATTTATTTTTATATTTATCTATAATTTTTTTACTTATTTTTCTAATAATACTAAAATATAATTTTTCAAATTCTTTCTGAGATTTTATTTATAACTAAATTTATTTCTTTCACTCAGTTATTAAAATTCTCAGCTTTTGAATCTATCATTTTTATTATTTCAATAACTTTTTTAAGGCTTCTGTATATATTTTTAATTAAATTAGTTGCTTGCTTTGTTATGCTTTTACTTTTGTTTTTTTCTTGTATTTTTTCTAGTTCGTCTATTCTATTTATAATTTCATTCAATTTTTCTGTTTCTCAAATTTCTAAGTTCTTATCAGTAAGTAAAAAAGACCTTAATTTTTCTCTTAATTCAAGTAAATCAGTATAAGAAGATTCAAAACCTTCTTTATCTAAAACTTTATTATTATTTTCTCTTGCTTTATTATTCATAATTTTTTATAATATTATATCTTTTGCTTTTTTTGCAGTATCTACTGCTACATCTTTTATATCTCATGCTATTTCTTTTACATCATTTAATGTTATATCATGTGCTACTTGGTAAGTTGCAACTCACATTGCTCAGTATGAGAAAATTCTTCATGTAGCATTTGCTTTTTTTACAGTACTTAAAAACTTTTCAGAGTCTGATAATGTAAATATTCACTGTTTTAGTCTGTTCATCTTTCCTGCATCATTTGCTACTTCTGCAACTGTTGCTCATCATCTTACTCAAGCAAGCCATGCTCTAGCCCATTCTGACTGTCAGAAACTTACCAAGGTTGCAGCATCTGCAACTGTTCATACTACTCAAAATCATGCTCTTATCCATCTATCTTTTGTAGATATTTTTCTTCAAGACAAATCTTCTCATCAAAAAGCTGCTTTGAAATCTAAAATTTCACTTGTTATAGGAAGTAAACCTAATCACACCTCAGTAGCATCTGTTTTCCATTTATCATCTCAGTTTTTAAATTCTCTTGCAATTGTTCATGCAACCATTCACATAAATCACAATTTAAAAGCAAATTTTCATGTTTGAACTAATGGAACTTTATTTACAACATATCATACTGATTCAAGAGATTGAAAAAATCATTTTTTTAGGTAAAGTTTTTGCTCTGATGGTAAGTTATATTTTTCAAATAATGAATTAGTTTTTTCTAGTGTTTCATTCATCTTACCATTCATACCTGTTATTTGTCTGTCAATTTCTTCGATTTTTGCAAGTCATTCTTCCCTTAATCTTGTATAATTTGAAAATTGGTTTCATCAAGTTTCTATTGGATTTTGTAATCTTACACTTCAATCAGCACTTTTTTTTGTAACTGGAGAATTTAATTTAAAATAATCCTTTATCTTGAATTTTTCTTTTTCAGCTGTTTTTCTAAGTTGCTCATCAAGATCTTGAACTAATTTTTGTTTTTCTGTTAATAATTTTTGCATTTCATCATGATATTTTATTGCTTCACTTTTTGCTTTTTCTAATTCTGTTTTAATTTTTTCTTTTAATTCTGGCTTATCATTTAGTGACTCTAGAAACGTATCTGTATCAGTTGAAAGGATTAATCAACTAATTCAAAATAATTTTGGTGCTTCTTTAAAACATGAGTCAATTATAGGTCATAAAAGCTTTTTGTCGTTTGCTGTTAGTTTCTCTTTTATTAATAATTTTTCAGCTAATTTTAAATTTTTTACTTTTTCTCTAGTTTCTGGTAATCAAGCTCAATTTTCTTCAAGTTGTCCAATGTATTTTCTTATAGAAGTTCTAACATGTGTTTTTCAGATATCAAACCTAGTTCATTTATACCAATAGTATAGTACAGGATTACCAAGACTTCTAATTTCTGTTCAGGTTCAATCTACTCATACTGGTTTATTTTCTCAATTTGTTTGTTGCTGATTATTTTGAGGAACTATTACTGGATTTGTTTGTGGATTATTTTTTTTTTCTTCTGGTTTTTGTTCTGGATTGCTTGTACTTCAACTATTTTCCTTTTTTGATGCTTCTAGAATTTGTTTTAGAGTAAATTCAACTGTGTCATCTGTTTTAATCTCAATTTTGTATTTTTTTGTTTGTTCTTTTATGTATTTTCTTAATGCCTGTGTATAACTAAGTTCAGGATTATCTTTTCAAAATAATCAAAACAATGAATCTGCCCGTGATCAAATTCAATCTTGAAAACTATTAGTATATTCTCAAGAAAATTTCTTTAATATTTTTGTATCATTCCATTCTCTTAAATCTTTTGTATATCACTTATTATGCATATCTTCTGTAACGTCTTGATAAAATTTTTCTCATTCCTGTACTCTTTCTTTATGATCTGATCAAAAAATTAAAGCCATTATTCAATCAAGTATTTCTCATTTTGAAAAATATTCTATTGCTTTTAATACTCTATTTTCATCAACATCAAAGTTAAATTGATCTTTAAAAAATTTTTTTACTTGTTCTCTTGATAATACTTGTCAAAGTCAAAAAACTCATAAAATTGATCATATTGTAGCTTTCCATTTTGTATCAATTTTTCAAAATAAGGATGACATAAATCATTTATTATTATTTTGTTCTTTTTTTTCTCAAGAACTACTTTCAGAACTAGATTCTTCTTTTCATCAAAATATACTTCAAAGTATTTTAAAAACTCAATATGTTCAAGCTACAGCTATTGCTGATGCAATATAGGGGTGTTTTTTTGAGTATTCATAAATTTTATTTTTTGTACTTATTTCTGATTGTGTATCTTGAGATGTTGTAATTTCTGTTATTTCTTGAGATGTTGGGTAAACACGCTTAACTATGTCTGACCATATAGTTGTAAAGTGTAATTTTATTTCATTATTTCATGTTTTTAGTATTTCTTTAACTTTTTCTGCAACTATAATCATTGAAGCATCTAATTTATCTTTGTTTAATTCTATAAATGTATTGAATTTATCATAATCATTCAACATTTCTTTTTTTAATCATAAAACACCTAATCTTTGTAACAATAAAGCAAGTCATGTTTCTAGTTCAGAGATTTTTCATTTTTGTTCTGCTAAAGGTTTTGTTGCATCAATAGATTGGATAGTATTATTTTGTTCAGTTACCATTTCACTTCAATTATTTTGTTCGGGATTTATTTTAGGAGCTTGAGTTTCAAGCTCACTTCTTAAATTTTGTGATTGAATTTCAGTTAATCATTCTCTTGCTTGTCTTTCAATATCTGTTTCTTTTCTAAGTTTTTTTATAATAACCTCTTTTATAGTATTTCTTAATACTTCAGAATTTTCTTTATTTTTAATTATTTTTTCTCTTAGTTCTATTAATTCTTGTTTTGTTAATTCCAATACATCCTTGAATTCAGGAATATATACTTCAAAATCCAGAGAAAGCTCTTTTTTTAGTTCATCCCTACTTCTAATTAATAATTTTTCATGATTACTCATATGTTTGTTGTTTAATTAAATATTATTTATATTTTTCCATTCAGTGAAATTTTTTAATTTCAAATTATCAATATCACTAATCTTTATTCTTCAGCTTCAAGATAGTTTTTTAAGTTGATATAAAGACTCTTGTTGTATGTACTTTAAATATACATTTTTATGTACTTCATTTTCTTTGTATGGAATTGTTTCTTTTAATTTATCTATATAATTTGAAAACTTAATAAATACTGTATTAACTTTTCTTTCTTCATCTGTAAAGTCATCTCATTTAATGTTAAATTGTCTAATAATATTTAATTTATCTTCTTCTCACATTGATAGATTATCATTTCTAAATTGACTTACAAAATCTGCAAGATATTGAATTGATTTTTCATTATTTGATACATCTTTAAAATAGTTATTAAAACTTGAAATAAATAAATTTTTTCTTAATTCAACTTCCTTTAATTCATCTTCTGATTTTGAGTTATTTAAGTATCTAACTAACTCATTTAATTTATCTTTTATAATTATTTTTGAATCTGTGATATCATATAATAGTAATCAATCAGTTGCTTTATCACACTTTTCAAGCATATCTAATAGACTACTAGAAATTTGTTTTCTTATTTCTTCTTTTCTAAGCTCTAAGGTCTTAAGTGACTCAAAAGTATCAACAATTTTATTATATTCGTCAATTATTATTTCGTATTCTTTTATCATTGAATTTGGGACTTCTAATCTTCATAGATAATCACCATAATTATCCAAATCATTTTTTAAATTATTATAATCTTCTATTGATATAGTATCTTTATCTAGCTTTTTCATTTGGTTAAATAAATTTTTTAACTCTTTTTGAGTATCTTCTTGGTTAAAAATAGTAAATTCATTGTTTTGTTCTGCAGACATATGTTGATATTAAATATAAATTATTTATTTTTTAGTTTGTATAGTTCTACTTTTGAATTAAAAACCGAAACCTTTTTTTTGAACTCATTAAATTGTTTTTCTAAATCTCTAAATTGTTTATTTACTTGTGTGTTACTGCTGTTAATCATATATTATTTTTATTATTATTTTGGTTTTCTGATTTTTCTTCTTGCTTCTTCTAATTTTCTTCTTGCTTCTTCATCTCAATTTTGAGGAGTTGTCTCTGAATTATCATTTTTTGGTTCCTCTTGTTTTGGTTGTGTTGGTGTTGGATTATCTTGTTTTGGTTGTTCTTGCTTTGGTTGTGTTGGTGTTGGATTATCTTGTTTTGGTTGTTCTTGCCCTGGCTGTCTAGTTATTGATTTATTTTTGATTTCTACTAGTTTGTTATATATCTCATTTTTATATGTATTTCATCATTCTTTTTGTGTTATCATAGTTTCTACTTCTTCTATAGTCTTTCATTTTTTAGCTTTAAAATACTCTTTTTCACTTCAAAAAATACTTACTCATCTTTGAAAAAGATCTTGAACTTTTGCCCATATTATTAGTTCATCTAAAAAATTATCTCAAATTAAAGCTGTTTCATAATATCTATCTTCATCTTCACTATGCCTATCATTTGAAAACCAGTATGAGTATATATAATTGAGAGTTATTTCTGTAAGGTATATTAACATTCAATTTATTTTATTTTCATCGCTTCAATATTTATTTAAAAAGTCTGACATATTTCAATTAAATTTATTTCATTTTAATTCTATATCATACATTCTTAAAATATCTTTTTTATCATCAATTGAGATGCTTTTTAATAATTCAGATTGACTTTTTAATCACTCTTGATAAATATTTTCAATATTATCAATATCTATTTTTTCTGAATCGTCACTTGTATCTTTACTTTTTCTGGGTTTATTTTTTTTATTTTTTCTTTTACTTTCTTCTTGTTTTTTATCTGATTTTTCTTGGCTATCTTTTTCACTCTCTGTAGATGAAGTAGAACTATTTTTTATATTTTCTTGTTCTTTATCATAGATAAGTTTCTCAACTTGTGTTATATTTAAATTACCTGATTTTATTGTATCAAAAAACAACTTCTCATCATTATTAAATGCTTTAAGTCATCTTGTAAGTAAATCTTCTAATTTTTCTGTTAATTTCTCTATAACATCGTTATCATCAATTTTTTTATTTTTTTTATTAATTAATTGATTTTTTAAATCATTTTTTTGTGATATAAGATATAAATCAGCAAAATTCATATCCATCAATTTTATAATTTTTCAAGATTTATAAATATTTAAATTTCTATAATTATGCCAGTTAGAAACTCTGTTAATTAAATCATTACTAATTCATTTTAAACCTCAATATGTACTTTTTAATAACTCTCTTGACCAATTAAATGCTTTTTTTAATGCTTCTCATGTTGCACTTGCTGCATCACCTATAGTTTCATTGTATTCTCAATCTATTGCATCTCAAACAAACTCTCAAACTCAAAATGTTTTATATAATCATACTCAAGTTCAAAATGCAAAAAGTTTCATAAACCAACTTCATTTTTTTGTTACTTTTCAACTTGCATCTTTAGTATCAAAAGTATCAAATCAAAAAATTTTTCATATTATTAATCATAAGGTTGAAAAAAGTGTTAATGGATTTTGTGCCAAACTCCTAGTAACATCTCAAATAAGTTGATCTGGATTTCTTGCGTAATTTGAAAGTTGTTTTTGGTCTGTCAAATCTATATGAGGCGCAAGTCTTCTTAATTCTCTTTGATTATCTCTTAAGTTTTGTTCTGTTTGAGTTATATACTCTCATGTTTCTGTTTGTATTTGCTCATATCATCAGTCTACATATGCAGTAAGTATTATTTTTTCATCTAGTCTTAATCTAGAATCTGAATCGATTTGTGATAACAGTTGTTGTTTTTCTGTTGAGTTATTGAAAACCAATTTTATTCAAACCTTTTTTGAAATTTGATTTGCTTTATTTTCAATATTTCATTCTCTCATTATTTGTTGAAATAAAACTACATTTCTATAATCATCATATTCTAATTCATCATCAATTACATCTTGAAATTCTTTATATTCTTCAGTATTTGCTCATACTAAATTCATATTCTCATTTGTTATTATCCACCATTTTGTCTTTGTTCATTCTATATGTAAGTTATTTGAATATATGAAATTATTTAAGATTGCTGAAATTAAGAGATATCTTTTTACTCAGTTTATATCCTCAGCTATTTTAAAAGCTTCTCTCATATTTTCTGGAGTTTTTGGTAATTCTTTTATTCTATACTCATTCAATAAATTATCTTGCAAAAGTTTTGATCTACTTGTAATTGATTCTGCTTCAATTTGCCTTTGTTGACTTTCTATATTTTGTCATTCGGTTGGTCTATTTCTATTGGTTTCATTTACCATATTAATATTTATTATGTTTTATATTATTTTTCTAAATAATTTTAACATATTTTTCTTTTTTAAGCAAAAAACTACACTTTTAAAAGTGTAGTTTTTTGCTTTTTAATTATTTAATTAACTTCTTATTATTGAATACTCTAATGTATCATATTCTCATCTTTTTCTTCAATTTTTATCAAGAAATACAATTCAATTGTCTGTTAATCTTATTTTTTTATCTAAATTATAAGTAGTTTTTTTTCAATATCTATTAAGAATGTAATCTACTTCATAGTATCAATCAAAAGTATTTGGGAATTTATTTATCTTTATAACTAAATTGTTTCACTCACTTTTTGTTCATAGAACTATTGTATCCCCTATTTCTAAATTTTCAGTACTTATTAATTCACTTAATTTTGAATTTATATCTTTATAGTTATTAATTTTTGTTAATTCAGAGTTTATTTTATGTAAAGAATCTTTTCTTTCTTTGATTGTTTTGTTATTATCTACTAATTGTTCTGATTCTAGTTCTTGTTCTGGTTCTGTTACTGATCATATAGATTGTTCAACTTCTTCTTCAGGTTCGTTATCTATTCATTGTGTTTGCTCTATTTGTTGTTGTTCATTTTCTAATCATTGTTCTGGTTCTGGTTCTAGTTCTAGTTCTAGTTCTTGTTCTGGTTCTTCTTGTATGTCTGTTTCTGGCAATGTAACTTGTTGTTCTCTTTCAACTCATTGTATTTGTTCTGATTCTTGTGTATTTTCTCAAACTAAAATATCTTCTTCATCATCAAAAATATATGGACTTGAATCTCTAAGTTTTGATTGTAGATCAATAGCTTCTAAAATAGCTCTAATATCTTGGTTTGCTCTTGTTGAATAGAAATCTTGTAAAATTTTTCTTTTTTGTTTTGTTTTAAAGAAATCATATCCTTTTTCTCATATAAGACCTGTTCATTTTCAAAATAGGTTTAAACTATATGAATATGATGCTGTTAGTAAGCTAAATAAATTATCTACTTTTTCATCGTTTATATTTTTTATATCTGCATCTGATATAGCTTTATTTAATCATTTGTAAGAATCTCAAATTAATCATAATGTTTTTGTTGTTCACCAGTTTGTAAACTGTGCTCACCATTCTATTGGTTTTGTAAGTAATAATACGCTTTTAAATGGGTATTTTAGTCTTCTTTTCCATTTTCACTCTGGAGTTGATGATATCTTAGTATTTGTTAATTTTATTACATCAAATGTTTTTTGTGTTGTCAATGTAACTATCTTGTTTGTTTTTTCTGATAAAAATTCTAAACTTGATCTTCAGAAATTCATAAAAGGTTTAACTATCTTTGTTGTATATGTATTTACATTTTCTATTCATGGACCAGATTTACGAGTAAAATTGAAAAATCTATGTAATCAATTATCTTTTCTTTCAGATAAAAATCTGTTTGTATCACTATAATACAATTCATTTGTGGCGATGTTTTCACATACTATAGTTCTTACTAGTTCTTGTCTTTGTCATGGATTCAATGATGCATACCTTCTTTCTATTACAGCACTAAGTCACTCAATTATACTTCCATCTCATTCTTGTAAATTATTAAATGTTCAGTTAAGTATAAATAGTTTTCTATCTCTATCAAAGATGTTTTCAAGTGAATCTATATCTATAGGCTCTTGATTTGCAAAATGTACAATTCTATCTCTTTGCATATTTCTCCATTTTATTATATCTCAGTCAAAATCTCTAAGTTTATCTCAAAATACTTCTTGTTTTTTAGAGTCAAAATCTATTTTTGATTGTTTAAGTGCTTTTACTGCAAAATATAACAAAAAGTATCTATCAAACTCTGATTCAGATAGATTCTGACTTTTTAGAGCTTCATTAAATGTAAAATTGTGTTTTAAAGTATTTAAAAGTGATTCAATTTTATTTATCTCTGTTAGTTCTGTTGGTAGTGAAGATGAATTTAATAATTTATTTAAATCAAGTAAATTTTGGTTTGATTGATTATCTCGTCATTCACCAGTTGTTTGAGGATTTAACATAGATTTCAATATACTTACAAGTTTTTGTTCTTTATTCTTTGAAAGAACTTCTATCTTTCAATAAGTTCTTTGTATTCTGTAAAAGAAGTTTCTAGTTTCGTTTAAATCATGATATTTGTTATCTAAATCATTTAATTTATCTAATTTATTTTGAAATTTTGATTCAAAATCATTTATTTGTGTATTTTTTTCACTTATTAATCCTTTTTTTATAAGTGAATTTATAAGAATTTTTATTTTGTAGATTTTTTGAGCATCATTTTCTGCAAATAGATTTAAATCAACTGATAAATTATTATCTTTTGCTATTTGTAACATACTATTTCAAATAATATAAAGATCTTTTTTTTCTGTTGAAGTAAGTTTTACATCAAATCTGTTTAATGCTGATAGTCTTATTATTGCACTTTCTGAATAGTCTTCTGTTTTTAAAATTTCTTTTTCTATACTGTTTATTATATCATTTATGGTTTGAATAATACTTTCTCTATCATCATTGTCTGTTAAGTTTATTAGATATGCTAATTTTTCTTTTATACTATTTAATTGATCTAGTTTATCTTGGTTATCTCAAATTAAATCTCAAAACTGAGATTTTATATATGCTGAGATTTTTTCTCTTAAACTCAAACTTCACTCAGCTCATTCTAAGATAGATAGCAAAGTATTTGCTTTTGGAGACAAATTTGAGTTTCATTTATTTAGTATTCTTAGTGCCTCTCTTTCGGCTAGTTGGTTAGTATTTAATGCCATAATATAATTTTATTAATTATTTTGTTTTTATTTGTTTAGATAATATATTTGCTGAGTCCAAATCTTGTTTAATTTTTTGGTTTAATATCAATTCACTTACTATGTCTCAAAAAATTCAGTCTTTT
The DNA here is from genome assembly GCA_028692735.1 of Candidatus Altimarinota bacterium. Taxonomy (GTDB): domain Bacteria; phylum Patescibacteriota; class Gracilibacteria; order BD1-5; family UBA6164; genus Altimarinus. The sequence continues at coordinate 62,395 of JAQUWS010000002.1, read as the reverse complement.
TTCCAAATTTTGAAAACTGCTTTATTTATTAAGTCTTCATTTTCTCATAGAGATTCTATGTAAATCATATACGCTAAAGTCTCTTCTTCTGTTATTTTTCAGTTTTCTAAGCCAGTTGCTAGATTTAAACCTATTCTTTTATGTAGATTTATTATCTTTATATCCATAATTTATTATTTTAAATTAAAAGTTTCTATGTATCTTATTTTTGTTTCAATTTTAAAATGTCTATTTGTAATGTAGTTTATAAAAGTCATTATTTTTTTATCTTCACTTTTTACTTTTTCTTCAATAAGTTTTTTTATTATTTCGTTTAACATTTTTAACATTGTATCTTTTTCTTTTTTATCAACTTCTGTATTTAATCTTTTTACAAATTCTTTTATTGTTGTTATTTTTCATTTTTTTAAATCGTCAGCAATTTTATCTCTTAAATTTACTTTTTGATTTTTCATTAATTCAGTAAAATCAATTGCTAAGCTCTCTTGCAATCCCCTAACTCAATCATGATTAAATTTCACTTCTATTAGTTTGTTACTATCTATTTCTTCTGTATTTATTTGGATTAATAACCACTGTATATGATTATTTATTTCATTTAATTTTCATAAGAATTCTATATCCTCATAATATAACTCACTTGTCTTTTCTTTTAATTCTATCTGTTTTCCTTCTAGTTTTTTTATTGACTTCTTTAATTTTAATTTTGATTCTAATAATTTTTCTGTAATTAATTTTTTTAAATTATTTTGTAATTCTTCTATCTGTTCTATTTCTAAAAATATTGAATTTAATTGTTCATCGGTTGTTATTGTAATGCCTTTTAATTTCTCAGAGTTATCTATTTTTGTTAGTTTATTATAAATCACTTCTTTATGTGCTTCTAGATTTATATCAAGAGTCATTAGTTTTTCTATTTCATTGTCAATCAAAATCTGTTTATCTTTTATTCTTTCTATTTCTATTTTAATTTTCTCTTCATCTTTATCATTTATTTCAGATACATTCATATCTCAGATTTTGATTTCTCAGAAAATTTCTTCAGATGTATCTATTTTTTCATTGTCATTAATTTTTATTTCTCATAAATTATGGCTAGATTTAATTATTCTTTCTTGTTTTAGAATTATATTGTTTAATTTTATTAATCACTTTTTCAATTTATATATATATTCTTTTATTTCTTTGACTGATAGATTTTCATAAATATCTTGATTATTTAAAATATTTATTAAATCTTCATAAACTGAAATTTCTGAATAATTAATATTTCAAGTTGTATTTGTATTATCACTATTTAGTTTTTGTATTTCTTCTTCATTATCTTTAATTTTGTTTATTATTTTCTGAAAATTATCTAATTCATCAAATAAACTATTTCTAGAAATTGACAAAATATCATCTATTGACGCTTTAAAAAAATTAACGATTTTATTCACCATCTTTTCATTTTTTTCTGTTTCTAGTTTTTGTCTAATTAGATTAATTTTTTTCATATAATTAAATAGAAATATATTTATTTTAATCTTATCATTTATTTAAATAAATTGCAAAAAATACCCGATTTAAATCGGGTGTTTTATTTTTAAATTTTATTTTATGTAAAAAAGCTCTTAAATTTATTTTTTATCCATCATCAAAATGTTTTCTTTTTTTGTTTTTTCTCTTTTCATTCATTTATTTTTATATTATCTAAATAATCATCTTTGTTGTTGTTTGAATTCTGTATTATTGTTTTACTTAAATTAATTTCATTTTTTAATTCTAAAACTTCTTCATCAATTCTATTCATAAATGTTTCAATATAATTTATATCTTTTTTGAAAAAGTCAGTTGTTTGTAATGAATTAAATTTTTTTATAATCCATGAAAGTTTAGACATAAAAATGCTATTATTTTCATTCCTAACTTGTTCTTTAAAGCTTATTAAATTTTCTTTTAATTTTGTATATCTTTCCATTAAATCTTTAATTTTAATTTCATTTTCTGAAAGAAGCTCATCTCAAAATCATTTATAATTTTCTAAAATAGTTAATATATGATTTTGTCTATTTATAATATTGTTTTGTAATTCTATACCTCTTTTTAGTCATGTAATATACGTTTTAGTATCTATTTTACTTTTTGAAAGTTCTTTTAACTTTTCTAAACTTTGTATTATTTTTTCTAATTTTAAATTTTCAGAATATATATTTTCTACTTTATATATAACTCTATTTCATCTATATTTCTTTAGGTCTTCTTTCTTTGATATATAATTTTGATAAATTTTTTCTATATTATTTGAATTTTTTGAAATTAATTCATTATTGTTATCATATAATCACTTAAACTTATTTATTCTTTCTTTACTAAAATCATTTTCTAAATATTCTTCAATTTTAATTGTAAGTTCTTCAAATTTTTTATATGTTTTATTTAATTCTTTTTCTGTATATACAAAATCATTTTTAGATGATAGTTCATGATTTAATAAAATCTCTAATTCATTTAATTTCTCATCAATAAAAATAATAGAATTATCAATACTTTCATCTTTTAAGTAATTTGCTTTATTTTTTAAATTTTCTATTTTATCTTTTATAAATGTATGTTTTTTGAAAAGATTTTTTATTATTAAGTTTCTATCTTTTAAAATCTCTCTTATACTTTTTTCAATTCTTAAATAAATTTTTAGTTTTTCATCAAGTAAAATATTCATTTTTTCAAATAACTGTGCTTTTGTAATTTTTGAATTTGTTTCATTTAACTTATTTTTAATTATTTTTATTTTTGTGTTTATTTGTGAAATCTTAGTAAAATCTATTTGATTAGAAATTACTTGTGCATATTTCTCTTTTCATAAATATATTTTACATTCATTATGCTTTTGTCTTAATTCATCTTTTTTAGTATTAATCTTATCTTCTGTTTCAATTGTTTGTTTTTCTATATCAGATATATTTATAATGTTTTTATCTTTTATAATAGTCTCTTTTGGAGAAAAATCTGCCTTTGCTTTCTCCATTTTTTTTAACATTTCATCGAATAAAAGTGTTTTATTTTCAATTTTTTCTATTTTTCCAAATACTTCAGTTTTTTCTTTTAGTTTTCTTGTTAATTCATAGTTAAACTCTTCTGCATATGCATCTTTTGAAATATAAAAAATCTCTGAGTAATTATCTAGAAATTTATATAAAATTTCTTTTTCTTTTTGGTTAAGATCTTTATCTTTAAATACTTTTTTTAATATTTCTTTCAAAAGTGCTGAATTTATATAATCTTCTTTTCACTGAAAAAATCATATATCTTTTACATATGAAATAAATTCTTCTATAAATACATCTTGTCTTATTATCTCAGTAACCAATGTATTTTCACTACTTTCAATTAATTCACTTACTCTTGATTTTACTATTTCTCTTTCTGTATCTCAAATAACATTTTTACCTTGTTCTGGTCATTTTGTATATAAAATATTTTTATTACTCATAATTATATAATAAGTATTACTTATTTTAATCTTATCACTAAATTCTTTAAATTGCAAAAAAACACTCTTTTGAAAAGAGTGTTTTTTTATAATTTGTATTCTTTTGAAATGATATAATTAATTTTGCTATCTGTTGAGTTTTTTCAATTTGTCAAATAATCAATTATTCCTAGAAGTTTAACTTTTTTCTTGTTGTCTGTTATTTATCAAATTCTTATTCTTAATCTATTTTCATTACTATAAATATACATAATTATATCAATAAAGTTGCTTTTGTTTTCTGTAGCTATTTTCTCATTTTTATCAAATCAAGATTGAGCAATGTTTTTTATTTTATTTGATTTCCAGAAATTATATCATCAACTATCTCTGATATAATAAAATCAGTGGAATTTTTTAATAAAAGTTCTTCAATTTCATTAAATATTTCTTTTTGTGACTTAACAATAAATTCTTGAGCATCATTAACTTCTTGTTGTTGTATTTTTGTAATGTTTTCATTACTTAATATACTTGTTATATGTGTAATATAATTTCATAATTTCTTAATTTTTTCACTTATTATAGATTTATTTTTTTTGTATAAAGAATCTTTTTTTCTTTTCAATCAATTCTGATCTATGATAATCAATGCTTGAGTACTTTTTAATTCGTCTGTGATTTTATCTTTTGCTTCAAGAACAGAAAATAAACTTTCTTCTCTTTCAATAAAAGTAAGAATTTCTTTTTGTTTTTCAATAATTAAAGTTTGTGTACCAAGTCATTTCTCAAACATTTTATATAATAATGAGTTTACATCTTTTTCAACTACAATTTTTGAATCTTTATTGTTTGTTAAAAATCATAGAGCAATAATCTTAAATTTAAGTCTTCTTACTGATTCTACTTTCTTTTCGATTTCAGATAATTTTTTTTGTTTGAATTGAGTTTTATATTCATCTTTTCATAAGTAATTATGAGATTTTTTATGATTTGCTTTTATATCTGTAAGTTTTAGATAGATTATGTGTGAATCACTTTCAATTAGTTTATCTAATTCTAGAAATTTATCTACAACTGAGTTTTCTTGGTTTGATAATATTTCATATACTTTATCTTTTGTGTCTTTAGTTGCTAATGGTACTCTATCTGGTTCCTTGTCAATTAAACTTAATTGAGTTCATTCTTCTATTTCTTCTAGTTCCATAATATTATTTATAAATAATTAATTTATATAATAATAAAATATATTTATTTTTTTGTCAATTAGTTGATAAATTAAAAATTTAATTTGTTTGAAGAGTTTTTTCATTACTTTAAAAAAGTGGTAAGAATCTTACTAACTATGATATAAATAATATTTTAATTATTAAAAATTGATTTATCTAACAATACTTACTATGTTTTTTTGGTTTGAGAAAAGTTTGTTTTCAATTATTTCTAGTCATGCTTCTTTGAATAGATAATCTAGTTCTTCTATTGAAAAACTGTGATAAAATCTATCAAATCTACCTATTTTTATTTTAAAATCTTTGCTTTGGTACTGATTTGTAGAATTATTTATTAAACTATCTTTATATTTTTCAAGGTTTAAGTTACTTTCTAAAGCCCAATTTGTCATAAAAATTGTTCAATTTGGTTTAAGTAATTTTTTTGCTTGAATTAGGACTTTTAATCTATCTTCTATACTTTCAAGATGATGAAAGGATGCAATAAAAAAGAGGTAGTTAATTTCTCTTTTTAATTGTTCTAAATTAAGCATATTTAGAACTTTAAATTCATTATCAGTATGTATTTTTTTTGCTTCATCAATAAGTCAGACTGATGAGTCTAATCATAAATAATCAAATTCTCAAATATCTTGTTTGTTTAGGTGTTCTAATAGTCTTCAATTTCCACATCAAACATCTAAGATATCTACTTTTTTATCTTTTATATTATCTTTTAAATATTTTATAAAATAGTCTATTTCTTCCCATTTCATATTGATTCTTGAATTTGAGAATGTATTGGAAAAATTATTATAATCTACTGACATTTGTAAGTTTTAAATATTATAATATTAAAATTATATTGTATAATGTTTTTTGTGACGATTGTTTATGTATTATAGTTCCTGAAACAAGTTCAGGATAACGGGGGTGTTTGGATTACGGGGGTAAGATGGTATTTGTGGGGTCTGGATTACGTGGTTAAGATGGTGTTTGTAGTGGTATGTTCACGGGGGGAATGGTTACGAAGGTATTTGTATACTTTTTCTTGTTCAAAAATACACTGGATACTTGGGGGAAGCCCTAGTATGAAAAAAATAAATTACATCTTTTCAGGCATATCGATTCAAAGGATATCAAAAGCTTGTTTAATTGTTTCTGCAAAATGATTAGTGAGACTTAATGCTAATTTCTTGATTTTTATGTTTTCCTCTCATAAAACTTCTACATTATTATAAAAAGCATTAAAAGCTTTAGTAAGTTCATAACAATAATTAGCTAATATATGAGGCATATTTTTTTCAGCGGTTTCAACTAAAATTCAGTCCTTTGTTGTATAACTAACTAATAGTTTTATTAAATTTAAAGATTCTTCTTTTACTTTATCTTTTACTTCTTCATAATTTTCTAATATTTGTTTATATTCAAAATCTTGAGATTTCTCTAAAATTCTTTTTGCTCTTACATATGCATATTGTATATATGGTCAGCTATTTCACTCAAAAGTCATAAATTCATCCCAATCAAAGATAACATCTGTTTCTCTACTTTTTTTTAAATATCAATATTTTATTGCTCATATTCACACAACTTTTGAAATTTCGTTTAATTCTTCTTCAGTAAAATCTTGTCTTTTTTCTAAAATAATTTTTTTAGCTCTACTTTCAGCTTCATCAAGTAATGTATCAAGTTTTATAATTCTTCATTTACGAGTACTCATTGCTCAATCTTTAAGACTTATAAATCAATTATATGCATGAATTAGTTTTTTCTTATCAATCCATCAAGCCATATTTGCAATTTCAAAAACCTGTTTTAAATGTAACTGTTGTCTTACATCAACAAAGTATATAATATTCCATGGGTTCCAATTTTCTACTCTATACTTTACACATGCTAAATCAGAAGCTAAATAACCATGAGTTCAGTCTCTTTTTTGAAGTACACAACTTGGGAGTTTTGTATATTCTGGGAATACTACTCACACAGAATTATCTTCATTTTTTGTAGCAATTCATTTTGTTACCAATTCTTCAACTATCATTTTCATACTGTAATTTAAATCAGGATAGTTTTCCATTTTTGGTAATCATAATCATTCATAAAAACTTTCTCATATATTATAATCAGGTTTTATGTTTAATTTTCATAATAAAATATTCATAGCATCTATACTATATCTAGTAAATTTTCTCCATAATTCTATAGATTCAGTATTTCATTCAGATAATAATTTAAACTGTTTCCTAAAATCGTCTTCTAATGAATTATTTGATTCTGATTCTGTTGTAACTTTAACATATAACTCAAAAAGATGTTCAACTGCATTTTCTTTTAACTTTTCTTCATCTCACCACATTTTGTAAGCAAGTATAAGCTTTCAAAATATTATTCACCAATCTCAAATATGACTATCAGAAATAACATTGAATCAAAGTCTTTTATATACATTTATCATTGCTTGTCATTGATTTGGAGTACACATATGCCCTATATGAAGAGGTTTTCATACATTTGCTCAGATATAGTCTACTATTATAGTGTCATCCCTATGGTTCTCTGTAAATTTATTAATATTATAATCATTTATTAATGAAATAATTTCTAATTTATTAATTTTTAAATTCAAGTAAGGTCATGCAATTTCAAGGCTTGAAAATACATCAAATCTGTCTTTGTTTTTGTTTACAAAATCTATGATTTCTTGTCAGATTTGAGCTGGTCATTTTTTTAGTAATTTTGAAAGTCAGAAACATGGAAAAGCATAATCTCAAAGTTCTTTTTTGGGTGGAGTTTCTAGAAATAGTTCATCATCTTTTATATCAATTCAATAAATTTCATTTATAACTTGTGCTAGTTTTGACTTGATTAGTGTTTTTAAATTGTCCATCTTTTTAGATTTTTAGAAATAATTTATTGGCTTTTTATTTATTATTTCAAATTATTTGAATTTTGCAAGTTTTTTTATATAATCTGCTAAATAACTTAAGGTATTTAAACAAAATATTTTTTTCTTAAGTGTTTTTTGTAGTTTTATAGATTATAATACTAAACTTTTAGTTATTTAAAAACAAAATATTATTATTAATTAACGAAATATGGTTTCATATATTATAAAGATGCTCACAATGATTGTGTTCTCTTCTTTTTCTATCTTTTCATATTATAGTATTTTTTCTTTCCACGCAGAAAGCTTTTCTACAATAATATTTAAAGGATATTTATTGCCTTTAGTAATAATATACATAATTTATAAGGTATTATCTTTATATGTATTCAATGAAAGAAGTGATAAAATTGAAATAAATTATTTTACAGTTTTGTTTTATGCCTTTGTTCATTTATTTTTACTTTGTATAGTGTATTTCGTAACAAAGGAATGATTTTCTTGAGCTGATTGAATATGACTGTTTTTTAAAATATTATGATACTTGATATTACCAACTACTATATTTATAACTTCTTATGGTTTTTGAAGAAGAATTTTATGATTTATCAATTGATTTAAAGATGAGGAATATACTTTTAAATTCTTATCTTCACTGTGAATTTGATTCTTTTCATTTGTAGCATTACTTTTTATCTGAGCCTTATTTTGATTTTATAATTTATATTTGTTTTTTATAATAATTTTATTGTTTATAATATTTTGATATAAATGAACCTGAAAATTACTGAAGACTTTTTTTACTAAAAAAATAGAGTTTTCAAATAATATAAATTTATATACTTCAGAATTTCTTTTTATTATATTAACAGCATTAATAAGTACTAACTTAATTTTAGTTTTTAGGCCTTTTCCAATTTGATGGGATGATTTAGGTTCATATATGAATACACCTCATCTAATTTCAGCTGCTTGAAAAATGATTTCTTTTTGATGAATGCAAGCATGGGAAATATATACTTGAGTTTGATTTTTGTTTTGATCAACAACACAAGCTTTTTATTTAAATACTTTTTCATGAATTCTTGCATCTATAATACTTTATATGTTTGCAAAAAGTTTTTTTGGTAAAAAAAATGAGTTTGTTAACATTCCTTTATTACTAATAACAATATTTATTTCATTACCTATGGTTATATTTCAGTTATGAAAAGATATGAAGTTGGATATAGGTTTGTTTTCAATTAGCCTGATTTGAATTTACATGATTTATTACATATTTGTTAAAAAAGAAGATTATTTTGCAGATAGCAATTATTTAGAAGTTGATGAAAATAAGTTTAGTGTAAAAAATCTATTTAAAAAAGTTTCAAAAAAAGAATTTTTTAAAAAAGAAGATTATTATTTTATGTTTATAGCTTGAATAATTGTATGATTTAGTTTCGCTATAAAGTTTACGACTCTTATGTTGATATCTGCAGTATTATGATTGATTTTATTTAATAGAATATGATTTATTGCATTTTTGTGATATCTTGCAATCTATTTCGCTGTTTTTACTAAACTTCATTTATGGGATATGATGAATGTAGTATATCCAAAAGATAATGCTTTGTTTGTAAATATTTTTTCTGTTGTTTCTTTTGTTATGTGACTTTTTATGTTTGTATTTGAGTTTAGTAGAAATAACAAAAATTATATCATAAAAACTTTTCAAATTATATGAGTATTTTTAGTTTGAATATTTATAGCATTGATTCCTCGGTTAGGAAAAAATGTATCTGAGTCATGATTATCAAGATTAAGTGTTTGAACTTTAATTTGATGAAAATCAATTATATATAATGCTGATTATTCAAAAATATATTCAAGTGATGAACTTAAGAAAATCCAAGATAAGATTAATAAAAGAACATCACTAGATGCAAATTGACAAGCAGCAAATGCTGATATGTGAAGATATTTTTGATATGAGAAATGAATAAATAATTATCTAAAACTTCCATATAGTTTATCAATGCAAACTAATCAAAGATGAGAGTATACTGATATTACTTATATATTTTTTGCGTTATTGCCTATCTTGTTTTTATTTTTACCATTAACCAAAAAATATTATTACTTCTTTATTTATTTTGCAATCATTTTCGAAATATTGTATTTAATACTCCCTTGAAGTAGTACTGTGATAACTAATTTAATCTCTTCAATTGAGTTGCCTTTATGATATATTTTTATATTATTAGTGTTTTTACTTCCATTATTGTTTTTTAAACTGACTACAAATTATAAAAATGATAAAGTCATGAAGTTATTTTTAGTTAATTTTGCTTTTGCTGCTTTTTATATTTTCTTATGGGATATTGCTGCATTTTGAATTGTTTGGTATTGAATAATACTATATTTTAACTTACTTATATTAATTTGAGTTTGAATTTATTACGTAACAATAGATGATAATAATATAGACTCAAATGAAACTTTTTATACTGTTAAAGTTATTAATTTTCTTGCAATATTTGTAGTTATTTCTATATATTTTATTAGATCTACTATTCCTCATATGTTTGCTAACTTTGATGAAGATAGTTATATGCATTATAAATCATGAAAAATACAGGAATATGAAGCTATTTTTATGTATCATAGTGATTACTTAAGTGTGTTGTATGAATTAAATATAAAAGATGAAAAAAAGGCAGAGTTCTTAAATAATTATAAAAAGCAGATTTATGATTTTATGATTGGAAATAAATTTGATTCATGAATTACTAAAGCTATAGAACAAATTAATAATATTGATACTTTAAACCAAGTATTATTTACTCTTATAAATGATCAAAAATTTCAAACAAGTCTTAATAATACTCCAGTATATACAAATATGGTACAATTATTAACAAAAATAAGAAAAGATATATATGTAAATATTTTATCACCATCAGCTGATTATAAGAGTGATGCTATTATTTATAGATTAGGAACTTTCTTAAAATATTTTGTAACCGAAAATAATTATAGACTTTATGATGATTCTCTTGTTTTTAATTTTGATGATTATGTTTATGATAAAGATATAAATAAGACAGTTGATAACTTTGAGAAGATTTGAATGAAATATCTATTACTTGATTTAAATACTCCTACAATTGATAAAGATCCAAATCATACATTGACAACTAGATTTGAAAATTTATTAAAAACTTTGACTTCTGACAGAGTATCAGTAATAGATAGTGATAGTTTATGCCTAAGAACTGCGATTGATTTATATAAGAAATCTGAAAAAACTGATAAGGATATGAAAACTTATTTAGCATTGGCTTGAGTAAATTTTGAAAGTTATGAAAATGGTACTGAAATAAATAGAGTACAAAAATTAACTAATTGTTATAAAACTATATTATATTTATTTGATAATAAATTTGTTACAAATGGTAATTTTTCTTATTTGCAAAGTATTAAAGATGAATTAGAAAATCAAAAACTTACAAATGAAGAAGATAAATATAGATTTTTATATTCAAAAATACCTTCTTGATATAAAGCATTATTTAAGTTTAATTAGTTTCTCTAAAGCTAAATTATAATAGTTTGACAAAATACAGATTTATATTAATATAAATCTGTATTTTTTATAATTTTACAAAAAAAAGATGGTAAATTCCCTAGATGATTTAAATAATCTAAACAGTATTTCAAAATGAGAATGAGATATTTGAAAAAGTATTTCAGAATGAGTATCAGATAATGTATGAGTATTATTGACTCTTAATATATCAGAAGTAAAAGAAAAGATTGAAAAAAGTAGTTTATTGAATGATTTTTTTGAAGTTAATAAAGCTTGAGAAATAATTGTAAAATCTGCCGAAACTAGTAAATGATTGAAATGACATTTTACTTGATTATCAATAGTTCCATGAGTTGTTTTAGTTAAATTATTTAAAGAACTTTCTTGAATTGATATGAAATATAATTGATATGAATCAATAGATTTTGAAAATATGCTTATTACTTGAAACAAAGTTGAGATAAAATCTGATTGATTATATAGGGATTGAGAAAAAATTATAAGTATTAAACTTCCAAAAAGTAATACTCTACATGAAATATGAGTGCCAATAGACATGTTTAATAATAAAAATGAAATTTTTTGTGATAATTATTGAGTGAATTTTTATCCAACCCATAGTTTAAAAGATGAAATTGATCATTATTTGCTTCAATCATGAAAATTTAGATTTGCAAGAACTTGTGATTTATACCTAAATGAAGAAGGTAAAATATCTCAATGAGATGTAATAAAATGAACCTATTCAATTCCTAATGATTTAATATATACTGGTAAAGATTGAAAAATTGATGAATGCTTGTATCCAGAAATTGTAGCACAAATCCTTTCTTTTTGATTTTCTTTTATAATCAATAATTGAATATGAATAAATGATAAAAAAAGTAAATTATTGACTTTTGCTAATTCTACATCAAAAACTTTTCCTATAACAAAAGAACAAATCTGAAATAAACTTACTGTAAAATGTGAAGTAATTGAGGTAAGTGAAAAATTTGTTACTTGAGCATATACTCTAGAAACAAGAGATTGAGTTATAGTACAAAAATGAACTGTTTCATGATACATCACACCAAAAAGATGAGTTCAACTTATATGGAATAAATTAAACAAAAAGACTTCTTAAGAAGTCTTTTTGTTATTCAATTATTAAATCTTTTATAGGACAATAGAAATCTAGATTTTCTTCTCATATTTTTCATATAATATAATCTAAAAGGTTTTCTTTTTTAATTTCTTCTTGAGTTCATTTAATTGTATCTCTAACTTGAAAAGCTCAGTTTTTTGCTTCCATAAATCATACAATAACAATAAATTTAGCTTTAACTCTTTGTGCTTTCAAAATCTGTTCTTTCATAGAAGGTGTTCAAAGAGAAACCATTGTCTTTATTCATCTTTCTCTAGCTTCTAGACTTAAATTAAAAACTATTTTTTTAGCATCATCTCATAATTGTATAAAATATAAATCCAATTCATCTTTATTTTTTATTTTGATATTATTTTCTTTAATCATTTCTATTAAATAATCTACATTAATTGTAAATCATACAGCTCATATATCTTTATTATTTCACATTAATTTTGCAAGATTATTATATCTTCATCATCTTGATATTATTTTATCTGTATCATTTTTTGTTATAATCCAAGTTGAATTTGATGAATATGAAAACTCTGGAGTTAGTAAATTATCCAATATATATGGAACTTTTAACATTTCAAGATATCAAAGTAACTTATTAAAGTATTCTTTTGAATCTTTTTTCATATATTTCATTACATTTGGTGTTTCTTTTGCTAATATAATCTCATTTTCACTTTTTCAATTCAATATCTCTATTGGATTTGTTTCCAATTTTTTTAATCATTCTTCACTTAATAGATGTTTCTTATTTTCATAAAAGTCTTTTAAGTCTTGTAAATAATTTTCTAATTCTTTCTTATTTAAAACACAATTTAATGATATTTTAAAAGTGTCTTGAAGTCACATCTTATTTAAAGTTGAATATGTCATATAAATAAGCATAGAATCAAGAATTGGATCAGTTTCTCAAATTATATCTCATCATATAAAATAATTTTCATAATTATTTGTATAACTTGATATTGATTTAGTAAAATATTTATCTATATTATATAAGTAAACCGGCTGTGTTTCATCTCTTAACTCTCATGATAAATATGCATTTAAGTTTCAAAAATGTGGATTAATTTTTAATCATTTATTATTTTCAACCAAAAAAATATTTTCTTGAATAAAATCTTCTCAGTATACTGTTTCAAGTAAATCTTTATTTTCAAAAAAAACTGTTCATATTCTCCTAAAACCATTTTTACGAAACTCATGACGAAACACTTTTTTCAAAAAAGTGAAGTATTTATGATCATCTGGCAAGTAGTTATGTATTCAAGTCATAATGTGGTGTTATAATAAATTAATGTGGTTTATTTAACTAGTCCATTGAAATATTTTTCTCAATTTCAAGGAATTTCTGATGTCTTTTTTCAAACATAAGTTCTGCTGTTCAAGTCGGTCAATTTCTATTTTTTCTGATAAAAATTTCTGTTAATCCTTTTTTTTCTGTAAATTCATCATAGTACTCTTCCCTATACATCATCATTACTACATCTGCGTCTTGTTCAATACTTCATGATTCTCTTAAATCTGATAGTATTGGTCTTTTATCTGGACGAGATTCAACTGCTCTGGATAACTGACTTAATGCAATTATTGGAACTGATAAGTCTCTTGCAAGAGTTTTAATTCAACGACTAATTTCACTTATTTCTTGTACTCTATTTAAATTATTTCAATTTGACATCAACTGCAAATAATCAATAACAATTAAATCAAGTCAATTTTCCATTTTCAGTCTTCTTGCTTTACTTTTTAAATCCATCAAACTTCATCAAGCTGTATCATCTATATAAATATTGGCTTCACTTAGTTTTTCCATAGCTTCTCATATACGAGAAAATTCTTCGTCTTCTAATTCTCATTTTGCTAATTTCCAACTATCAATTCATATAGCAGACGATATCATTCTATCTGTCAATTGTTCTTTACTCATCTCCAAACTAAATATTGCTATATTTTTTCATTTTAGTCAAATATTTTGTGCAATATTTAAACAAAAGGCTGTTTTTCACATACTTGGTCTTGCTGCAATTATAACCATATCTCATCACTTCAATCATCATAATTTAAAATCAAGTCACTTATATCAAAGTTGTAGTCTATGATTTTTTATGGTTTCTGGATTTCAATGAAGTTCTGCAAATTCTTCATATCTTTGTGTTATTATGTCACCTATATGAACTAATTTATTTTTTATAAAAACTTGAGTTACATCAAAAATAGATTTTTCAGATTTTTCAAGTAGTTCATTTATAGTTGCTTCTTCATTATATCAAAATGATATAATATCATTTCACGATTTTATAAGTTTTCTTAAAACTGCTTTATTTTTTACAATTTGTGCATATTCAAAAATATTTGATGAAGTAGGCACTATATCAATTAATTCTGTAAGATATACAATTCAACCAATTTTATCAAGTAGTTTTTTTCAATCTAATTTTTCTTTTACTGTTATTAAATCTATAGGTTTATTGTTTTTATATAGCTCAAACATAGAGCTATATATAAGAGAATGTGAATCATCATAAAAATCTTCAGGTTTTAACATATCTCATATAACTATAAATCATTCTCTATCTATCAATAAACTTCATAAAACAGACTTTTCCGCTTCATGAGAGTGTGGAGGTACTTTAAGCATAATAAAAATTCATTAAATACACAAAAACTAATAAACGATACTTATAACTTATTATATAATTTATCGCTTATTTTTATATTAGTTTTCTTATTATTTTATCTTTTTTATTTGATTTGTAAATTTTAAATTATATTTACTTATAAGAAGTTTGTGAAAAAATCATAAATATTTGCAATATATATTAAAATATATATAATATATTTGTCAATTTATTACTAATTAATTATTTTATATGGAAAAATGAACAAATGTAATTAATCCTACTCAAGAAGTCGGTAATTTAAATACTAGAACAATTAATTGAATTAAATTTGCAAAATGAAATCATGCAATAATAAGTTTAGCTGATAATGATGAACCTATAAATTGAGAAGTTACTTGATTCTGAGATAATTCAATATTTATTAACTGAGAGGAAATATCATTGATTCATTGTATAAATGCAGAAAAAATTGATTTAAATCAATGAAAACAAATTTTAAAAGAATTTAAAGATAGTGATTATAATTTATGAAAAGTTATTGAAATTATAAATAATTCAACTTCTTTAGTTTTAGAAATCTTATTAACACATATAAATAATCAAATTATGATTGATATAAATGAAGTAAATAAGATTCATATTCCAAGTATTGATATAAATTCTAATACGGTATCTATACTTCAACTAGCAAAAAAACAAGCTTTATTATTACATGAAATTTGAATATTAAAAAACGTTTCTTGAATTATAAAATCTCAATTTGATAACATAAAAGCTTCAGAATTAACACAAAGTATAAAGGATTGAACAGAAAAAAAAGTAGATTAAAATCTACTTTTTTATTTTGCTTCTCACCGATTTTTTCATATTCAAACATCTACTAATAATGGAATTAATGAAATATCATTTTTTATGATTCATTTTTTTATGCTATTTTCTAAAACATTTTCCATTATTAATTTAATATTTTTTTCTAAAATTTCTTGTTCACTTTTTCTTACAGAAAACACAAGTTCATCATGTACTTGCATAATCATCTTTGATTTTAAGTTATTTTCTTTTATAAACTTATGTATTTCTATCATAGCAAGTTTGATTATATCTGCTGCTGTTCATTGAATTGGCATATTGATAGCCTCTCTTTTTGCTGATTCGGCAATAATCCTATTACTATCATTGATTCATGCAATATATCTTTTTCTTCAAAAAAGAGTTTCAACATATCAAGTTTCTTTACAATTTTCAACAACTTTATCAAAAAATTCTCTTACTTTTGGATAATTTTCATAAAATTTATCAATATATTTTTTACATTCTCAAACTCAACCTTCAATCATCTTACTTAATCAAAAAGCACTTATTCAATAAATTACTCAGAAATTTACTGATTTCGCTATTTTTCTTTGATCTTTTGTTATATACTCTGTACCAAACATAAATTTAGCTGTATTGTAATGGATATCTATACCATTTAAAAATGCATTTCTTAAGTTTTCATCACCTGACATAATAGATAAAACTCTTACTTCTACTTGAGAGTAATCAAAAGCTAACATAATTTCATCTTGAGAAAAAGGGATAAAAGCAGTTCTTATTTCTCATGATATTCATTCTCATGTTGGGATATTTTGTAAGTTAGGATTTGTACTACTTAATCTTCATGTACTTGCTATTGTTTGATTGTAATTTGTATGAATTATATCCTCATCATCTAGTTCTCATATAAGTCATTCTATATATGTTGAGAGTAGTTTTGTGTAAGTTCTATAATCAATAATCTTTTTTGCAATATCGTGTTTTTTTGCTAATTCTTCTAGCACTTCACTATCAACAGAAAATCATGTTTTTGTCTTTTTACTTGAGCTTAATCAAAGTTTAGTGAAAAGTATATCTGCAACTTGACGAGGAGATTTTATATTAAAATCTTCTCAAGCTAAATTGTGAATTTCTTTTTCTAAACTAGCAATTTCATTTTCAAGCAGTATACCAATTCATTTTAATTTATCTCTATCAACTTTTACTCAAGCTATTTCCATATCTTTTAGTACTTCAAGAAGTGGAATCTCTATATTATATAGAATTGAAAAATCTTGATTTTCACATTTATCACTTAGTTGATTTGATTTTTCTGAATTATATTCAGAGTGACAACCTGATGATATTTCCTCTTGAATTTGTTTTTTATATAATTCCCATGTTACGTAAACATCCTCTCCACTATATATTGATGCATCAACTAAATCTACATCTTGAAAATTTAGTTTTTTCTTGTTTGTTACTTCATTATAACTTATCATTTTATATTCAAAATATTTCAATGCTAAATCATCAAGAGATAATCCCCTATTTCAGGGATTTTTTATATATTCTCAGAGAATCGTATCATAAAATTTTGCCATATTTTCATATTTATAAATACATTTACAAAAGTATAATAAAAATTTACTAAAAACAAAATATAATTATTTGATAATTAGCTATATTTTTATATAATTTTTTTAAATATTTATTTAAATTTGAAGTTTATGAAAAATACTTTTTATATATTGATTTGAACTCTTTACTTTTGATTAACATATTTTTTTAAAAATAACTGAACTATCCAAAACCTTTTTTGAAATTATTATCCTTATTTTGAAAAAATCTCTTCTTATATAGATTCTGTAATGCTTTTTTTAATTATTTTGTGACTGATTTGATTTCTCATAAAATTATTAAATAGGCTTACAAATAAGTTTTTTCAAACATGAAAGTTTTTAAAATTATTAGGAGATTCTTTTGTTAGATTTCTTGAAATTTCTAAATATATTATCGCTGTTTATTCTTGAATTCAATTAGCTTATATTCCTGATAATGCTATTATTATAATAGATAAAATTTTTAGAATATCTTTTATTTTTGTTTTCATTTTACTTATAACTTCTTTTTTAAAATCTGTTTTTAAGATACTTGCAAAATGAAAGGAAAATAGTGATCTATCAAAACAAGTTTTTCCAATTTTAAGTACTATAATAATAGTTTTTATATGGATTGTCGGATGATTAACAATTTTATGAAACTTATGATTTGATATATCTGCGTTAATTACCTGAGCTTGAGTTTGATGACTTGCTATAGCTTTGGCAGCTCAAAAATCAGTTGCTAATATATTTTGAGCTATTTCAATAATACTAAATAAACCTTTTAAGGTATGAGAAATGGTTAGAATAGATACTTTTACTTGAAATGTAAAAGAAATATGACTTACTTATCTTGAATTAACTGATTTAACTTGAAATAAAATCTTGATTCCAAATGAAAGTCTTATATCATCAGTTATAGAAAATCTTACTCAAAGAGAAAATAGAAAAAATGAGTTTTTTATCTGAGTTGTTTATGAAACAAAAATCGAAGACATGAAAAAATGAATTAAGGCAATTGAATCTATACTTGAAAAACATGTAAAGAAAAAAGAGTTAGATAGTTATAGAGTTTATTTTGATACATTTTGAGCTTCTTCTCTTGATATAAAAGTAACTTATTTTTCGCTTTTAAATGAAGATTATAATGCTTATGTAAAACAAAAAGAAGTAATAAATTTTGAGATAAAAAAACAATTTGAAGAATTATGACTTGATATCGCGTTTAATACTCAAGAGATAAGATTGAAACAAGTTTAATAAAAAAACAAGATTTTTTTTAAAAATCTTGTTTTTTTATAACTTCCCTTCACAAATAACATAGGTTTCAAAACTTCTATCACGAGTAGCTTTTGGTTTGTATTCTTTAAAGGTTTTATATCTTGGTTTTATTTCTTTTACTAGATCAATAAAATCTTCTCATTTAAATACTTTTAAAATTAAATTTCATCCTTTTTTTAAAAATACATCTGCAAACTTAAGTATCTCTATATTTAATTCTACACTTGCATATTGATCTATATCTTTGTTTCAAGTTGTGTTTGGTGCGATATCTGATGTAACTAAATCAAATTGATTTCATACTCAGATAAATTGTTCTACTTTTGGTTTTAGAGTATCAAATTCAAAAATAGAATGTACTATTGTATTGATATTTTTTTGACTATATTTATCAATTGGTTTTATATCAATTCATACAATTTCTCATGTATCTTTTATTATCCTTTTTATGTATTGTATGAAACTTCATGGGGCAGCTCAAACATCACAGATATTCATTCATTCTTTTATGATTTTAAATTTTTCTTGTATTTCTATAAGTTTATATACACTTCTAGCTCTATAGCCTTCTTGTTTGGCTTTTAGAAAGTATGTATCTTTAACAACATATGGTTTAGGTCTTTTTGATTTTAATTGCATTTTTTGTATTTTTAGTAATTATCTTTTTTAGGATAAGTCTTTTGTTAAAAAAGTAAATACATTTTTTTATTTTTTCTAGATTTTTTTATTTTTTTATGATAGAATATCATAACGTATAATGTTAAACTTTATGTATGAAAAAAGTATTGGTACTATGATGATATTGAAATATATGACAAGTTGTAGTAAAAGATTTACTTAACTCTAATTTCTTTGTATGAATTTGATGAAGAAGTAGAGAAAAAATTGATAGTTTTACATCTAAACTAAACTCATCAAACATTGAAAAAGTTGTTATTGATATGAAAGATGAATGAAATCTAATTGAAGTTTTTAAAAAATATGACTTGGTTGTAAATTGTTTGGAGTATACTTTTAATCAATTAATATTAGACTTATGTATAAAATGTGGAAAAAATTATGTAGATTTATGAGATGATTATAATTGAATTAAAATATCTAGAAGTAAGGATGGTTTAGCAAAAGAAGCTTGAATTTCTGTTTGTTTATGAGCTTGATCTGCTCCTTGAATAGTGAATGTATTGACAAAATATGCTGCAAAAAGTATGCAAAAAATTGATACTATTACTATATCATTTGCTGATGAGATAATAGATGCCCCTGAAGAAATGCTTCCTTTTAATTTTACAACAGTTGTAGAAGAAATCCTATGAGATGCTTTGCTTTTTGAAAATTGAAAATATCTTTTTACTGGATGAAGTAGTAGAAAAATAGACTGAGATTTCTGTAAATGATGAGTAAATAAATCTTGTTTTTTACCGAAGAGTTATGTAACAAATCATGATGAACAATTTTCTTTACCAGAATATTTAAGTGAAAAATGAATTAAAAATGTTTATTTTATAATGAAACATTCTCCTAGTGTAATAAAACTAGTAAAAAGCTTAAATAAATTTTGATTCTTAGATAAAGAAAACAAAATAAATATTAAATGAGTTGAAATTACATCTTTTGAAGCTACTAATACTCTTATGTCTAAACATGCTCCTCAAAATTATTACGTTAAAGATAAAGAAAGTTTGTTTATAAAACTTGATGAAAAAGTTGTGAAAATTGATAATGATTCTGTTGATTGAGTTCCTGCTTGAGTAATGAACACTTGAATTTGATGTTCTTTAATTGCTCAATATTTTATAAACAACACAACAACTCCTTGAGTCTTTCATCCTGAGGAATTTGTTGATGATTTGTGGTTTATTGATGAACTAAAAAAGAGAAATTTTAAAATCTATATTGATAATAAAGAAATTTAGTAACTTTTGTATTTCTCAAATACATCTTTTACCATTAAAAAACTCTCTTGGCTTATATAGGGAGTTTTTTTAATTTTCTCAAACATTACATCAAAATAATTGTAAAAATTCAATATTTTATATGATTCTTTAAAAAATATTTCATGTGTAAAACATAATTCTAAGAGAATATAATCTCAAATTGTTTTTATATTTTCTATTTCTAATAATTTTCAGTTTTTTATATTTGGTATATTTATTGGTGATATATCTCAATTAGAAAAAATATCAAGAGTTTTATCAAAATAATTTTTATCAATATCTTTATATTCAAAGATAGAAAAAAGTATATTTTGAACTTTGTCTGCATCTTTTAAAAGTTGAGTTAAAAAAATTGTATCTTCTTTTTCTTTTTCTGACATACTTATAAAATCTTGTTCATTATAAAGTCAATCAATAGAGTAAGCACTATGATATTTTATAGATAAGTAAATATCTCTTGGGTAATTATTTTTTTTAACAATTTCATATGATTTATATCAATGATCAAATTCGATACTAGACAATGTCTTTTTTCAATCATTTTGGAAAAATCTTCATATATCATGGAGTATAAAACAGATTTCAGCTTTATTTATAAGTTTATCTTCAAGTTTTATATTTTCTTTTATTATTGTTAATATATTTCTTCAAACTTCCAATACTCAAAAAGTGTGTCTTACCTTATGTGAATTATATCTTTTTATCTCATTTATTTCTGGGGTTTGTCATTTGTAAGTCTCAAGCAATAAGTTTGTAGCTTCTGTTAATGAATAAATTTCAGATTTATTTTCATACATAATTATCAGTTATTAAAATGTAAATTTATATTTTTATCATCAAAACTATCACTTACTTCTTTTAACATATATTCTACACTTGGTCATTCAAATGTATTAACTTTTCTTTTTAAGGATCTATATATCTCTATGTAATTTGTACTTCAGTAATTTACTTCTATCTTTGATTCAAACATAGCACAGATTACATCTGCAAATTTAACATATTTTCATTCAGTTCATGACCAAGGATTTAGCATATAATCTTTTACAAAATTTTCGTATTCATCTCATACATAATAAAATAAATAATCTTTTAGCATCTGTTTTTCAACTTCTTCTAGTACTTCTGAAAATCATGGAATTGCTTTTTTTGTTGGTGTGATTACATCTCAAGTCATAGCCTCAGGGATATCATGATAAATTGCTTTTAGCATCATCTCATATATATTAAGCTTTCATCATTTAGCATTTTCTATACTTCATATGATGTATGATAAAAATGCTGTTATCACAAGGTGAGACATAACTGAAATTGGAAATATCCTTTTTTCTGAATTCCATCTAAAACTATGAGATAATTTTCTTATATTTAAAAGATATTTCTCATAATTAGAATCTTTTAATAATCTATCAAGACTTTTTAATTCTTTTCTTTTTTCTTCCAATGATGTCATAATCTCATTGTGTGGAACCTCATAAGTAAGCTCAAATACTTTCATATTTATAAGACATTCTTTATAAGCAGCATATCTTTTTGCTGCTTTTATGATTGATAATTCTAGAGTTTTTGTTTCATCATTCATTATAGTTTTTATGTCTTCTTTTATGTATTTTGGAGCATTAAATGATAATATATGATTAAAAACTTTTTCTTCTAGTTCTGGAAAAATATCTTTATTTATTTTTTCAATATAAACTCTAGTTCAAGAACTGATATCTGATAGAAACAAAATTTTTGTAGAATTAAATAAAATCCTTTTTATTATAAATTCTTTATCTACTATATTTCATTCTTTTTCCTCTAAATGAGATAAAAATAAAGCAATATGTAAAATAAATCAAACATTGTCTATATGGCTAATATCTTCTATTCTTGGGAAATTATTCCATCTTTTCATAGAAATTCATGATGATAACATCATGTTTAAAAGTATTCAAATCATAGTTTGTTATTAAATTTTATATCTATTATATTATATATAAAATTATAAAAAATAATAATTGTTATTTACTTTTTTTAGTTTTAGAGAAATCTCACTTATACAAAAATCATTATGTCATGGAAAAATCTTTTTTGGGTTTAGTTTATTAATTTTTTTTATTGAATTAATAAACTGAGTATAATTATCTATGAAAATTGGTCATTTGTATATCAAATCTCATGCAAAAAGAAACTTTTTGTTTTCTTCATAAATACAAATATGGTCAATAGAATGTCATGGAGTATGTATAACTTTAAATTTAAAAGGTTTTAGATTTATTTCATAGTTATCATATAAAACTTTTTTGTAGTTAAATCATTTTATTTCAAAATTTTTTAAATCAAAAGACTCTGGTTTCTTAATAAATTTTTCAGTTACATAGTTTTCTAAAATTATTGATTTATCAACTCAATTTTTTGCTATATTTTTTATTTTTTCGTTATTGTATATCCATATTTCATCAAACAATGAATTTCATCATATATGATCAAAATGTGAATGTGAATTTAAAACAATTATTGGAAGATTTGTTATTTTATAAACTGCTTCTTTTATATTATAAATTCACATTCATGTATCAAAAAGTAATGCTTTTTCTTCTCATATTATAAGATAACTTAATACATCTTCATAATGATACGATTCCCTAATTCACCATATATATTTTTCTATTTGTTTTATTTCTAACATAAATACATATTAACTTATAATGGTAGTTCTCACCATACATTTTTTTCAGTGTAAATTGCTTTATCATTTTTTACTTCAAAATTTCAAACTTCTCAACATTCCCAAATTCAAGGTTTTTGTTCTATCCAATTTGTTTTTTTGTATTTTAAAAATTCTTCCATTGTCAATTCTACTTTCATAGCAACATCATCTATTTTTATTTGTTTCATTCATTTTTTTTGTAAACTCCTTAGCCATGGATCTATTGAAAATCAATCATTATTTTTTAAATTTACATAATCTTCAAACTTAATATATCAATTTTCTAGTTTATATTTTCAATATCAACTTGGACGAAAAGAACCAATAATATGTTTTATTCAATTAAGTTTTGCAAAATCTTTTGCTGCTCAAACTAAGTAATCAGTTAACCTTAATCATAAAAATTTATTATTTATATTCATTGACATAAACACTAAAGTATTTCAATTTTTATTATATGTATTTTCATAGGTTGTTGGATCTCAAGCGATATCATCCCAACTTTGCAATGTATTTGGATTTCAATCCCAATATATTTGATTTGTTGACAAACTTCATAAAGTTTCTTTTCAATTACTTAATAGAAATTGTCATTCAGGAAAGACTTTTGACCTTCATTCTATAGAATTTATACTAGCTTCTAACCACTCTGCCCAATTAGGCTTTTCAAGTATTTCATATATACTTTTACTTACATCTAGACTCCAATTTGATATTTTTAGATTTTCTAAAAATAAATTTTCATTAATTTTATTCATATTATTTAAAATTAAAATATAAAAAAACTTCAAGATTTCTCTTGAAGTTTTTATCTAAATTATGAAAAAAATAACCTAAACAATTACCTTAAGAGAAATCTCAAAAGGTCTTCTTCTTTGTGTATTTAAAATAAAATTTTTCATAATAATTATTTTAACTATAATTTTTTATTATATTATATATTTTATATAATTAGTCAATTTTTATTTGTAGTACTTTGCTGGTAACTTACTTATCTTTAGGTAATTTTTTCTATTAAATATTCAGATTTGAAATAAATCTTTTTTCTTTTCATCATAAATAAGCGGTTTATTTCATTTGTATAATATGTGCTTTAAATCTTTTGTAAGTATATTGAATCAATCTGATGTAATTTCAATTATAACTCATAAACTATCTAAATAGTCTAAATTTAATCATCTATAGTATTTATTTTCTTGTGAATAAAGAGATAAATCTTTATTAAGTATATATATTCATTTATTATCTCAAACAGTAATTAATCAAGTTTTTGAAAGATTTTTTAAATCTATATGTGTATAATATTTTAATTTTTCACTTATTTTTTTTCAATCTGATCATAATATAACTCTTCAGTTGACTTCTTTAGCTACAATAAATCAAGTTTCTTGATAGTAGGATAAATCATATCCTATGTAAGTTGTTTTTTTATCATTGATTTGTAGTCAATTTCTAAACAACAAAATATCATTTTTATTTTTTTTAACTATAACCAATCAAGTCTTTTCTAAAAAACTTATATCAAAATCATTTTCTGACAAAATTGTTCAATTTTTTGATAGTAAAATATTTCATTTTTTATTTCTTGCTAAGATAAATCAATATTTTTCTAAATATGTTAAATCAATTCTGTAAAAATAGTTTATTTCTTTAGTTTGTTTATTTTTTAATGTATATACTGGAATTTTATCATTTTTAAAGTATATTTCTATATCATTGTTCTCATATTCAAATCAGATTTGTTCTTTTTCTTGTGATTCTAAACAAACTACAACAGTATATTTAATAACATTTTCATATAAATATCTTATTAAATCTGTTTTTAAACTTTCTGGAGTTATTTTTTCTATAAAGTTATTTATATCTTTTATACTTGAGGAAACTATTAAAACTTCCTCAAACACTTTTTTTGCTATAGAAAAAAATTTTTTATCATTAATAATACTTTCCATGATTTTAAATTCACTAACAGTAATTTTCAAATTATTTTGTAGTTTTAGTATAATTTGCTCATAATCTATTATAACCAATTCATTATTTTCATGTGTTTTAAAATATTTATTTAAACTTATCGAAAATCATCTTAAAAATATTTCTTTTCATTTTCAAAAAATAACATCCTCATTATTTTCACATACTTCTGATTTTAATTTTTGAGTTTTATTGTTAGCCATATTTTTTAAAATAATTATTTTTATATATTACATTATTTTATATATTTGTCAATATAATCTAAAATATATTTATTTGATTTTTTTATAAAATCTTTATGATTTGTTAAGTTATATTTTTATTAATTAAAATGGATACTAAGAACTGAAAACAAATAAAAAGAGCTATAATTATGGCAAATACAACTGCAATTACTCTTGTAATAATAAAAACTAGTGTATGACTTATAAGTTGAAGTTTGGCATTATTATCATCGGCTCTTGATTCTTGTCTTGATTTTATGGTATCATTATTTAATTTATATGTTATAAAAACATCTCATGATAAAAATACTGCAAATTATAACTACTGAAAATGAAAAATTCAATGAATTTGAGCAGTTGTTGAATGAGTTATAGTATGAGGTTCTTGAATATCTTTAATTGTTTTAGCTATAAATAAAATACTAGATAAAGGAGGAATTGATAACTTAAATGAATCAATTTATGTAATGATTGTATCTGTTTTATTAACTTGAATATTGGTAACATATCTATCAAGAGTTGCTAAAAAAACAAAAAATCTGACAATCAAAGCTGATATGCTTCATTATCAGACAGATTTATTTACAAATATATGAATAATACTTTCACTTTGATTAATAAAGCTTACTTGATTTATAATTATAGATAGTATTGTTGCTATAATTATCTGAATTTATATTATTACTTCTAGTAAAGAGATAATAACTGAGTGAGTTCAGATGCTTATGGATAAAAAACTTGACCAGTGAATACTTGATTGTGTTGTAGATATAATTTTAAATACAGATAAGAGAGTTTCTTCATATCATTTATTAAATTCAAGAAAATCTTGAGATGATGTTTTTATAGATGTACATGTTGTTTTTGATAAACAGATATCTTTGTATGATGCTCATCATATTTGAGATAAAATCGAGTATAAGATAAGAGAAGTTGTTGAAAATTCTAAAGTATTAATACACCTTGATCCTTATGATGATAGTAATGATATCAAAGAATTTTAAATTATCTTTAAATTTTTTTTGACTTTTTTTATTTTTTTATATACTATTTAAGCAAATTAAAAATATTGGGATGTCGCCAAGTGGTAAGGCAGTGGACTTTGACTCCACCATTCGTAGGTTCGAATCCTACCATCCCAGCCATTTTATTAGTGGATAATTAATAGTGAAAAGTGAATAATATTTTTGTTTCACTAAGTATTTTTAAAGGATATAAGTTAATTACTAGATGGTGGAATTAGATTATAACGAAAGAATCGCAAGCCTTTTTGTTAGTTTATTGTAACATAAATTTTTGGAATAATTATAAATTTTATTAGGGAAAATTTGTAATTTACTTAAAATTTAACAATTTTTCACAATATAATTGTTACTTATAAATTATTAATTAATTAATTAAAATATGTTAGCTGTAATAGAACTTGGATGAAATCAATTTATTGTTAGAAAATGAGATGTAATAGATGTAAAAAAATTAGAAAATGAAGTTTGAACAACTTTAACAGTTGAAGCAATGTTAGTATCTGATGAAGAATGAAAAGAATTAAAAGTTTGAACACCAACTGTATCATGATCAAAAATAGAGATGAAAGTAATTGATGAATTTAAAGGTGATAAAATAAGAGTTTTCAAGATGAAATCTAAAAAAAGATATGCAAGAACTATCTGATTTAGACCTCAATTAACTAAATTAGAAGTATTATCAATAGCATAAAAACTTGAATTTTTATTAAAAAAATATATTATATTAGGAGTGACATAGTAATTATTTTTAGTGATATTTAAATATATAATTATAAATTAAGTTACCATTACAAATAATTTTTATTTTTTTAAAATTATACTTTGGCACAAAATAAAATAAATTTAAAGGCTAAAATAGAGAGACATAGTAGAATACTAAAAGATAACTTATTAAAATCAACTACATCAAGTAATAAATATAGTATTTCTTACAAAATAGTTTTGTTTGTAATTATTTTTGTGTTTCCTTTTTACCCAGCATTAGCTGCTTTGGTTTATGATAATGCTACTGTAGATTTTTATAGATGAGATATAGATGAGTCATCTATCATATCATCTTATGAATGGACTGATGATGATTTAAATAAACCTATATTTGAATCTGAGGATTGAAATTTCTTATCAGTAAGTACATTGTCAGAATGAAACAGAGATTTACCTATAAGTAATGAAATAGTAACATATGAAATTAAATATTGAGATTCTATCGCTTCCATTGCTTCTAAGTATTGAGTTTCAAGAAATTCTATTTTTTGGGCAAATGATTTTACTGAAAAAACAATAATTCATCCTGGTCAAAAAATAAAGATTCCACCTGTTTCTTGATTAATTCATATAGTAAAAAAATGAGATACTATATCATCTCTAGCTAAAAAATACGATATATTAGAATGAAAAATACTTGCTCAAAATTTATTATCAAGTTCTGATCCAATTAGAGTTTGAGATGAAATTGTAATACCATGATGAATTAAAAAAGTTGAAGTTCCTGTAGTAACAAAAAAATTACTTACTTCAAATAAAACTACGTCAAAAGGAAAAACTACATCAAAAACAGCAACTACATATTCTAAAAGTGTTTATGTTGATGATGATTGAGATTATTCATTAGTTAAAAGAACTGCTAAGAGATCATTTGCACGGTGAAATTGTACTCGGTTTGTTGCTCAATATAAAAATGTAACTTGGTGATGAAATGCGAAGAACTGGTTAGCAAATGCTAGATCTAGCTGAGTTGAAACCTGATCAAGTCCAACAGTATGAGCAATTGTAGTATTTAGTTGAAAATGATATAATCCAGTATACTGACATGTTTGAATTGTAACATCAGTAAAATCTGATTCAATAATAGTAAAAGACATGAATTATCGTGCGTTAAATGAAGTTACTACAAGAAAAGTTTCAAAAAATGATGGTGCTATAATTTGATATATATATGCTGAATAATAAAACAACAATAAAAAAATAAGAAGTGTGAACTTCTTATTTTTTTATTGTTTAAATAATTTAGATTTGCAAAGTATTAATTTATAAATGAAACTTGTTTTTTTCAATCAACAATATCCATTACAAATCAAGTACTTTCATCAACTATTTTAGTTATTTCAGCATTTTTTATATCCACATCTCCATTAGAAGATAATGCATTTTCAGCTATTCTTATAATCATATCTCAGCTAGTTATGCTTGGATCAACATGTGATCATATATTTACTAATTCTCAACTTGGAGTTTTAGCTGTAATTTTTAAATTTTCTGGTTCAAATTCAGCTCAATCAATTGAATTCATTCACATAAATTATATTTTAAATAATAAATTATTTTGTTTTTGAATAATATATAAAATATTTGTTTTGTCAATTTTAATTTATATGTTTTTCTTTATTTTAAGCAAAAATTATATTTTTTATTGAGATTAAGTGTTTTCAAAAAAAAATCTATTTTAACAAATAGATTTTTTCGGACAATTGGTTTTTATTTTCTTTTTATTTTTAGTATGCTTATAAATTCAAGAAATACAAATAATATTATAAGATTGACTAGATATAAAAATACTACATGACTATTTATAAATGCAAATATTTTATCTCATAGATTTACAAATATCAAGATGATTAACAAGAAGAAAACTCCTATTTTTAAATAATTGTTATCTATATAATTTCTAATTTTATCTTCACTAATTGGTTTAAAATATCTTTGATGTAGGTAAACAAAAAACATAGATGCAATAAAAATAAAAAATGGAAATAAATTATAAATATGAATAGTGTTTTCTATATCAGGAGTTCATTTTATAAGCATTTCTATTGCTACAAAAAGTATAACTAGTAGTCATATCCACTGAATTATTGGATATTTGTTTAGGTTTTTTGCTATATAATTTGATGCAAATGCCATCAATAATATAGAAAAAATAAGTCAGATTCATAAAGTTACTACATTACCATGAGAAGCTCAAGCTACTGCAAGTACATTATCTAGACTCATAGATACATCAGCTAAAACAATAGTATAAACTGCTGCCATAAATCATACTTCTTTCTTTTTACCATCTCAATCTTCATCATGTCATCCTCAATTCCTAAGTTCTTTATAAAATTTCCAAACAACATATAAAAGTAATATTCATCAAGCAAATCTAAGTCATGTCATATCAAGTAATATAGTAGCAAAGAGAGCAAAAATAACTCTCATAACTGTTGCTAGAACGATACCTACTAATATAGCTTTTTTTCTAAGTTTTGTAGGAAGATTTCTTGTTGCCATTCATATAACTATAGCATTATCTCAACTCATAACTATATCTATTATAATTATGTTAATTAGAGCTAATACTCAAGAAATAGAAAATAAGCCAATAAATTCTTGTGATAGGTTTTCCATAAATTTTATTTAAAATATAATAATTAGTTGAATAACTTTAAATTCACAGTTTTTGTCTTTTTACTTCTGATTTTTCTTCTTGAATTTTTCTGCTTGATTCTTCTTCAACTTTTCATACTCTTATGTATTTTGCATAAATTGGTGCAATTTCCTTAAGTTGATTATATACTTCTATAAATAATCTTCTGTAACTATGATGTCACCATGGAGTTGTCCTTTGTTCTATAACGTATGCTAATTGTCATGGATTCATCTCAAAAGTAGTTCTCACTAAATGTCAAAGTGCACAAGCATATTCAGATAAATATGTATTTTCTTTTACTATATCATTTGCAAGTAAAGTAGCTTTAGCCATCACATCATCATACATATCTTTAAATTCTTCCATTCATGGTAAGTTTATATATTCTGGATAATCATAACCAGAAATTGCTGTTGCTCACTGCCATAATTGTGATGAAGCTCTGTGTCTTTGTATATCTCTGTAAGCTCAGAAATCAATTAAAAACTCAAACATAACTGAAGAGTGTTGTAGGGCTCTAGGCATACGATCATGACTTCATCTATCTCATAGAGCTAATTTCATAATATATTCTTTTTCATTTTTATCCATTTCCAAAACTATGTCGAGACACTCATTGTATGAAAGTCATTTACTTCTAGAATTTTCAAATAAAAGTGATGCACAAATTTGATTATCTAAATCTCATTCAAAAACTAGGTCTACCCTATCTTTATCATCAATTCATTTAAAAAATTCTATATTATCTTCTTTTTCAAATATAGTTCTAAATAATTCTTTTGTATATCTATCTAGATTTTGTCTCTTTTTCAATTCATACTCGGAAACTCATACATGTTTAAGTAATCAAGGTGAAAGTTTCAAAGCCTCTGTATGCATAGTTTCAGCAATAGTTCTTACTTCAAGAAGTGGATGACTCAACATGTATGTAAGATGACTTTCTAGAGTACGAGTGGAAAAAGATGCTCAAAGTGATGTACTTACATTTGATGGTAATAAATATCTTACTATATCAAATATCTTAGCATTTAAAGTATTTTCATATGATCTATCTGATGTAAACTCTTCCCTTTTTACTATTTGATTATCTTCAAGTGCTTTTCTAACAATTGGAAAACTTTTTAAATAAGTTTCCATTAAATCATTTGAAATTTGTTTTATATCACTAGCATAATTTGAATCAAGTAAATCTTGAGGGATTATTAACGATTCCTTTCAAAAATGTAAGTATCTTGTTGATTTTTCTTGGAAATCTCAAAGAGCTGGAAACGGAGATTCTATAACTTTTGTAAATACTTGACTTACTCACTCTATTGCAAATCTAATTCTATCTGCATCTTTTAAGCTATTGTGTCAAAAATCTACTCACCATTTTTTTAAAAAGTCACTTGATCTTTGCTCAAAATAATCTAGTTTTATAGATTTTGAGTTTTTTATATCTTGAGCTAAATCATCTAAAGATATATGTTCTTCTTTTGATATAAGTCATTTTTCTAATGCTTTATCATTATCTTGAAATAATTGTAAAAATCTATCTCTCATAGATAAATCACTTCTAGAATATTGTCCTACTAAAAAAGCCCATAATTGGTATGATAAAGTATTTTTAGCACAATAAATATTTTTATCTATATTTGTAAAAAAGTATTCTAAGACTATTTTTTCATTTTCGTTATAATCTCTTTTGTTTAGTAATGGGGCAAATGTTCAAGTATTAGTCATAAAAATTTGTTTAAAAAATATTTGATATAAGTATATAAAAAATTTAATAAAATTAAAAAGTTTTTTTTATATTTATTTGAATTTATATCAAATAAATATAAAATAAAAATATCTAAAATCGTTGAAAAACACATCTATAAAATAATATAAAAAACAAATTTTTTTCAACATTTTATTAATTTTATTTTCTAAAATTAAGATAATATGAAAAAATTTTCTGTGATATTGGCTATGGATGATAAGAATTGAATCTGAATAAAAAATGAGTTGGCTTGGAAAATAAATGCTGATATGAAGTATTTTAAGGATATAACTACAAAAAATGAAGATTTAGGAAAACTTAATGCTGTAATTATATGAAGAAGGACTTGGGAATCTATTCCAAGTAAGTTTAAACCTCTTTCTGATAGGATCAATTGTATAATAAGTAAAAAACTTCATACTGAAAGCTTAAATTCTAAGATTGATGATTTTGTACTGCATTTTAATACTTTTGAACATGCTTTGGAAGAACTTGATAGAAAAGAAAATGTTGAGAATATATTTGTTATCTGATGAACAAGTGTTTACAACATATGACTAGCTCATCCTTTAGTTGATAAAGTTTATCTAACTGAAGTTGATTGAGATTTTGGTAGTGATAGATTTGTAGAATTTGATAGATCAAAATTTAAATTGCTTAGTCAATGAGATTGGCAAGAAGAAAATGGGATAAAATTTAGATTTATGGTTTACGAAAAATAATATAACAAAAGATGAATTATCAATTATAAATAAACGATAATTCATCTTTTGTTATATATCTTCATAAAATCATTAAATTTTAGCTCTCAAGTTTGTGTTGATTCAACTTCTTTTGTTCATACACTTTTATAATATAATGTATCGTTTTTAAATTCATCAATAATTATCAAGTGGTTTTCTTTTTGAATTTTTATTGATGATATAAAAATCAAATTATTATTTTTTTGTTTTTGTAATTTCTTTTTAAAAAAGTAGTTGTGAAATAACCTTTTGTTGTATATCTCTGATTTAACTCAATAACTTTCAAGTATTTTAGTCAATCATATATATTTCCATCAAGTTTTTTCGTTATAAGCATCTAGCTTGATTGCTTGTTGTAATAAATCTTGCTTTGTTACATCATATCAAAGATTTTTCAAAATAATAAAAATATTTATAAGTCAACAAAGGTTATGTTGATATTTTCAATATTTTTTATCATCTAATTCTTTAAAAAATTGTTCTTGGTTTATAAAAAAATTTAGCATTTTTGCTTATATTACAAATTTAAAAATTCTATATTTTTTAGACTCAACCTAGTACTGTAGCTCAAGAAAAAATCTGTTCAACAAACTTTTTTATTTCTTGTTTACAATTTCATAAAGTATCTTTATTTTTTATAAAGTAGACTTTTATAATATATCAATTTTCAAGAAAAATTGGTATAATAAGTAATTTTCAGCACTTTATATCTTCTTTATTGTTTTTGATATACAAGTATATAAGATAATCATCTTTAAGTTCTTTTTCTATCTTGTATTTAGATTGAATTTGACTTTCAAAATCGCTTCAGGTTGCCTTTATCAAGTTTTTAAATGTATTTATACTTGTTAATTTAGCATTATCGCTTAATTCAAGTCATAAATCTTTCATTGTAGTTAAATATTCTTCATAGTATGATAAAAATAGTTTTTGTTGTTCATCTAAGTCATCATCATAATTTTCTAATCACATATTTTTAAAATTAAGTATCAATAGTTATATTGTTTACTCAGTTTTTATTTTTTTACAAATTTTTTTATAAATCAATAATTATATTAACAAAAAAAATTATACTAATCTACTTTTAGCTTAGTACTTCTTATTGTAAATTGATTAAAGTATTATATAATTTTTGAATATGTTTTTCTACTCTATCTAAAACTCACTCTTTTTCATTAACTCATGGAATATAAGTCATAGAAAAAGAATAAACAGGTTCAATTAAATTTGTTTGAATCATGTTTGATGTTCTTCTAAATGGAGCAATTAACTCTTCAATATCATAACCATCTTGAGTTTTTGGATAATTTATTTCTGAAGATCAAATTGTAATAGATATAATTAGATTTTTATTTCTTAATTTATCTCAATTTGAACCATGAGAAAATCAACGTTGTAATACATTATCAATCCATTGTTTTAAAATTGCGGGTGTACTATACCAATAAAGAGGAAACTGTAATACAATATTATCAGCTTCAAGTAATGCATTTTGTTCGGCGTCTACATCTATTTTAAAATCTGGATAAAGTTCAATTAATGTTCTTATTTCTATTAAATCTCAGAAATTTTGTCCATTAAATTTTTCAACTAATCAATTGATTATTGCTTTGTTGGCAAATGATTTTTCATAATCACTATGTCAATTTATTACTACTGTTTTCTTCATATTTTTACACATTATAAAATTAAAGTTATCTAATTATAATACCTTAAAGTACTTTAATGCAAATGTTTTTTTAATTATCTAGTATGTTTTAATTTTTTAGCTAATATAAGCAGTTCTTTATATAATTCTTCAACTCAGGATTTATCATTAGTATTTATTAATTCCCAATATTTTATTTTTCAATCTATATATTTTTTTCTAAGAGCTAAAACTTTTTCTTCTTCTATCAATATCTTTTTTTGTTGTTTTAAAATATCTAACTGCTTAGTGTTAGTTTTGTCTCATGAAAAAATACCATCAATATATTGTTTCATATCTCAAATAGACATTCAAGTAGTATTTAAACAAGAAATAGTAGCTATCAAAGTCAAATTATCTTCTGTATAAACTCTATAACCACTGATTTTATCTCTTGCAATTCAGCTTATAAGTCACATTTTTTCATAATATCTGAGAGTAGATTCTGGTAATCATGATAGTTTTGAGGCTTCTTTGATAGTATATGTTTGCATAATTTTTTATAATATTTTAAATTAAAAATATTATAAACATTGAAGTACTTTAAGTCAAAATAATAAGTAAAATAAGTAAATGATTTTTTTTAAATAATTAAAATTTTAATGTCTTTTATTTTGAAAAAAATTAAATATTTCTTTTAAAGTATCATAATCTCTTTCTTGAACTGGTTTATCTAGATTATTATTCTCATAATAAACTATTATATTTGTTAAAATGAAGTTAAATTCTTCATCGTGAAATTCATCTCATTCTTTACTCATAGTAGATAGTGTCTCTCTATAGTGATCTATTTCCTCAATAATTTTTTCTTCATTCTTAAAAACTTTATTTATTAATTTTATTTCAGAGTTTGAAAGTTTTCAATCAACTATTCTTTCTATTGGTATTATTGAGTACTTTTGCATAAATTTTTCTCAGTCTAACCAGTCATAAAGCTCAATTTCAAATTCATCAAGTCCTTTAGTTACTCATTCATTTAATGCTAATAATATCTTTTCTAATGATTTTTTTGGTATAGATATTGATGTATAGTTGATATCGTGATAAGAAAGTTGTCATTCTCTATGTTCTATATGATTTTTATTTAATATATCTTTTATCAAATTGAAAGAATAACTATCAAAGTCTAATATTACAAATTCTCAATTGTCTGATAAAATCGAATTTATTTTTTCTAGCATTTCTCTTGGAAATAAGATAAAATTAAATACAAAATTAGCAAAAACCAAATCTTGACTTCACTTAGCAATCTCTTCTATTCATCAAAAAAAGTTTAATTTTGAGTTTATTCACTCATTTTCAATGATTTTTTTAAACTTATCCATCAAACTTAATTTTACTCAAACTTGATAATTTGAAAACACCCAATCCCGTCAATTACGGTAATCATCTTCAATAATATTTAATAATGTTTCTTTTATATTTTTTGATGTTTTATAAATAGGGTCAATACAATTAATTCATTTTAAATTAGAATAATCCAATAAAATTTGATTTGAAAAATGTGGAATTCATGCTCATAAATCACATACTTCAATACTATCATTTGAAGCTAATTTTTCATCAACTCAAAAAATTTTAAATAATTCAATTAGTTTATTACTAGGTAACATTCAAATATTTTCTCATATATCTAATCACATAACACACTTTAAATAATATATTTATTTTATGTTATCATATTGTTAGATTTTAAACAAAAAAATAGCTTTCATAAAGAAAGCTATTTTTTCTTGTTTTTAGTTTGGTGCCCCGGGCGAGAATCGAACTCGCACTCTATTGCTAGAACGGGATTTTGAGTCCCGCGTGTCTACCAATTCCACCACCGAGGCATTTTTTTAGTTGGCTTGATTATTATATATAAATCTTTAAATTTGCAAATTTTTGTTGAATTCTAGGATTCTTTTTTGTATTGCTTGGGTTAGCATAGAGTCACTTGCTCATTGGATTACATAAGGTCAATCTCTTTCTGGTAATCAAAGTTCAAGTTTATCAAAGCTTGTTGTTTCTGATAATCTCCTGTCTGAGATAATTTCTCAAGTTTGTTCTTTTGTAGTATCATACATACTAAGAGCATTTGTAGAATCCTTTTTTATGAAAAGATTATTTATATGTGTAAATTGGTTTACTAGTTCTGTTGATGATTTTTTATCAAAGTCATTCAACTCTATAAATAATGAATCTATGTAAGTATCAAAATCTTTTCAACTTGATTTTATAACTTCATCAAATCTTTTTTTGTTTGTTATTTTTCTTATAGTTTCTTCTATATTTCAATTTAAATACATTTCTATATTTTCATATATTTCTATGTTTTCAGCTTTTAATGTATCTAGATTCTTTCTGATTCTTAATCTGTATCAGTTATAGATAATTTGTTTTTGTCTTTGAGTTAAAGTATCTATATCTTTTCAGTTTGATTTTAATACGTCTTCAAAGTCTTCAATAGAATTTATAGGATTTCAATTTAATTCATTTTCAAATATAGTCTTAAAAAAATTGATACTTAGATTTATATTTTTCATTAGCTCTATAACTGGATTTGTACTAACCATCAAATTAATTAAATTATTTAATCATCTTTGGTTATCAACAGTGGTTGTTTCGTTGTATATAAAGTCTGTATTATGTCTTTTTATTATAAAATGTATATCTTTTATCAATTTCAAATACTCAAAAATATTGATTATAATCTTTTCATCTAAATCTGGATTTTTTTTATATGAATTTATTAATAACTTTTTATATTTTTCCAAAGTAAGATTACTTACTCCAAATAAATAATCAAGTTTCTTTCAAAGATGTTTTTTGGCTAATTGTAAAGTCATATTTAAATTAAAAAGACTTATAATCAATCTTTCAAACTGTTCTTTTTTATCTATTCAAAGACTTCTATACTCTACACATTTTGTTTCTTTATCTCAAAACAATATTTCACAATTATATATTTTCTCTGTTATAGTTGAATATAATCATAAATTAATTACGTCTTCTCCTGCGTTTAATCATCAGAAATTCCCTGCTATAAGTATATTTTGTATGAAATTTGTTTTTTCATCTAATCATATTCATTGTTCTCATCAGACAGTAAAATGAACTCATCTAGATCATTTTGCATAATCTTCTTTTTTGAAGTTTAGGTCTATAAAATCTAAATCATCAAGTAATTTCATTTCTAAGATAAGTAAATATGGATTATCTGTTGGGTTTGTTGCTATTTCATGTACTGCATCATTTCACTCTGCTACATCTGCATATTCTGATATAATCTCAATATCATTTTTATAATCACTTCAAATTGATTCTAAGTATCATTTTGCAATACTTTCAGTAACTTCATATTCAAGTCAAATTGAAGTTTTTATTTGTTGATTTTTGTATAGATCTATTTTTTTTCTATATTTTTTTAGTTTTTCTTGAACTATCTTAAAAACTTCTTCTATTTTTAAGTAATCAACTTGTTCTTTTCATTTATTATCATTAAAGATCTGAAAACTATCTCTTATCTCTTTTGTTATCATAAGAGTTACTATAGTTCTTCACTTGTCTTTTATGTGGTATGTATCTATAAAATCTTTCAATTCTTTTCAGAATCAATTATTTAAGATTTTATCAAATATTTCATAATTTCCTTGTTTTAAAATCAAGTTAAAAACTTCTCATAATTGTAATATATTTGTCCTATTATCTTTGTATGAAATATTTTTAAAAATATGTTCATAAAAAATTTTTATGTTATCTAATCATTGGCTTCATTCTATAATTCAAGTTGCTAAGTAAGTTCAAAATTTTTCAAAAGTTTTTAGTTTCTCACTTTTTAGGTACCTAATTCTTTTTTTATCTTCTAAAAACCATTTTTTTGTCCATGGCTTTGTTCATGGAAAATCAAAATCTTTGTCTTTTTGAAATTCAAACAATGGTTTTTCTTCATCCATATAATCTATAAAATCTTCTTTTGTTATAGGAAGTCTTTCTAATTTTCTATCTTTAGTAAATTCATAATGTAGTAATTTTATGTTTTTGTGTGTTATTCACTCATCATAAAGTCAAGATCTGACAGCTATAGAGAAGTATCTAAGCATAATATTTTTTATATCATTATCTTTAGTTATAAACTCAAAGTTTTCTATTAAAAGACCTGTTCAAATATCATAGTTTAATAAAGTATCTATGCTTTGTAATTTTTCAATATTTAAAAAATTGTTCCTCAAGAAAATAACCATTTTTAAACTATTACCATCAATTTTTGATAAAATATCTTTATATAATTTATAATTTTCTTTGTACTTTGCTTTAGTTTCAAGTAAAGATTCTTCATTTTTTTCTCTAAATAAATGGATTTTTCATGTTTTTATGTATCATGCAAGTATATTTCTTCAACCATTAAACGAGTTTATCAACGAAATAATGTGAGAATCTAGCTTACTTTTTTGAAGGTCAGTAAGATCTAAAACACTTATTATTTTGATTATAACTTGATCTAAGTCTGAATTACCTTCATTTTGTGAAATATCTATTAAATTATCAAAGACTTCTTGTAATTTTTCTTTTTGTATTTCTCATAACTCGATTAATAAAGGCAAAACTATACCAATAGTTGTTTTATTTTTTGATACATCTTTTAATAATGTATCAAAAAGTAGTAATAGATTTTTCTTTGTAATTAACTTTGTATTAATTAATTCTGGTAATGCGTAATTTGAGTTTTTTAACTCATTGAATTTATTTGTTTCTATAATCTCTAAAAACTTTTTATTATGTTTTTCTGAAACTATCTCTTTAATATTTTCATCATCAATATAATCAACACCATTCATTATATTTTTACTATCAGTAACAAAATTCTTTATAAATTCTTTGTATGCTTGAATGTTTTCTGGATTATCAATTCATAATTTAACTATCTCTGGTAAAACACTAGTTCTCCAATATGTATTACTAGTATTATCATGAATAGATATCCCCTCTCCCATTTTCATATAATCTCTTCAAGCTATACTTAGTATTTCTAAAAATACCTCATTTATTTTTTCTTTTTTTATTTTTCAGGTTCAAATTAATGGAGTTAGTATATAAACTGCCCGGTTATCAAAGTTTTTTGATACATGAAACGCTGAATTAAAGAAAAAATTTAATCTTTTTTCATCAATTTGTCATGTTTTTATGAGTGCAGGCATTATCTCAATCACATTTTGAAATAAAGTTTCAGCTTTATCAAATAGGTCGTTGATTTTTGTGTTACTTATTTGCTTTGTATTTATCGCGTTTATTAATATATATTTTATCCATACTTTATCGTTGATTGAGTGTTTTATTATATCATCAAATTTTGAATTAAGTAATTCAATAGAAACTTTACCTGATTTTATAAGTTCTGAAAGAATTTTTTCTATTACGTTTGTATCATTTTCTTTTCGATTCAATATTTGAGTAAAAGCATTATCTGTGTTTTCATTTGTTATTTTTCATGTTTTAATAAAAGCTTCAACTCTTTTATAAGTTTTTTTGTATTCTTTTTCTCATTCAACAAATAACTCAGCAAATGAATTATTTAATATTGGTTCTGTTAATAATCAAGTTTCAATTAATCCTACGATTACTTCATCCCGTTCTTTGGTATTTTGGGATTTAAGAAATCCAAATAAATCAACAAAGATTTTATTTAATTTATCAATTGAAGTTTGGTTTATTTTTCAAGTTTTTGCTAGAGATGATATATATGTTATAGTACTTCTGTTTAAATTTTCAAGTTCAGTTAATAGTTTTTGAAACAATTTGTTTATAAATTTTTCTCACAAATTTCAATTTATAATTATCTCAGATTGTATATCTCATAAATAAAAGAAAATTTTCTTTTGATCTAGTAAGATAAAATTAATCAGTTCATTATCTAAAAAATCTGTTACTTTTTCTATTTCTTCTATACTTTTTTCAATTTCTTGTGGTTCTAAAATAGATGAAACTAATTCTTTGAAATTGTTTTCTAGTCATAAAATAGAAAAAGATTGTATTTTATCTCTTTCTTGTTGTGATAAGGTAGTATCAATTCAAAGAATTTGTTTGTTCATAGACTAATTTTTGTTTTTATTTTATCTTGATTTATATTATCATAATTACTTATTTACTTCAAATTTATACTATTTATTTTTAAGTTTTCTATCAATAATTTTTATATGTTTACTATGAAATTTTGAAATACTTTTATTTGTGATAAAAAATGTAAACTCTGCTAATACAAATCAATTAAATTCAAGTTTTGCAAATATGTTTGAACTATTATTATTTATATTTATAACATAATCTGAATTTGGAATAGAAATTTGATTTTTTAATTCTCATGTTTCTAGGTAAGTTTTTATTTCTTTTGATGCTAAAATATATCACACTGATAAATCTCTAAACAATTCTTGTTCATAATCTTTTAGCGAATCTTGTAATGATTTAATATAATCTTTTTCAAGTTTTGCTGAAAATGATTTTTTTAGTCTTTGTTTATCTGATCAGGTTATTTCTTTTCAAAATTTATCACTTATTGATATAAATGATATTAAATCTGGATTATAAGTAGGTTTTAAGTTTTTAAATTTGATTGAGTTGTAAATTGGTGCCTCGTGTGGATTATCTATTGTTTCATCATCAATTTCATATGCTAAATTTTCTGTTTCAGTAAACTTTCTTTTTTTATGTTTTCAGTTTGTAAAAGTTACTTGAGTTCATATTTTTAAATCATTATCTCACATGATTCTTAGAATAAAATCTATTTTTTTATGATCTAGTAAATCAGGAGTTAGAATTAAATTTATGTCTTTTGTTTCAAGAGAATCTATTAGAATTCTTTCAATCAGCAAAGATTCTATCAAATTTCAATTTTCTTCGTTAGTATAATATCATCTTACTATATTTTTTACATCGTCTGATAGTTTAACTTTTTTTAGTGATTGATTTTGTTTATCAAATGATGTTTTTAGTCTGAAGATTAATCTAATTATTTTGATTCAAATTTTTCTTAATTCATTTTTATTTTCTTTGTTTTTATTATAATCATCTATCAAGTCTAATAACTCTTTTTTATCTCAACTTATCTCTAAAACTCATAAAATTTGAAGTTTTATATCATCTAAAGTTCCAAGTAATTCTAATCAAGCTTGTTTTTGTATATCACTTGATTGAATATGAATTTTTCAGTCTGTTATGGCATTTAAAATCTTATCAATTTTTTTTACTCCATTTCCATAATTTATATTTGTTCTTATCTTGTTCATTTTTTGTATTATTTTTTATCTATACCTAAAATCCACCAACTTATATTTGTGTTTGTTATTTTTAAGTCAATTGTGGGATTAAAATTTTTTATTACATTATTAAAAATATTAGCTATTTTTCAAACAGATAGTCACTTATGTTTTAGAACTTTTAAAAAGTTTAAAAATTCTTTTAATGTTTCATTTTTCAATAATCCATAATTTGCAAAAATGTAGATGAGTTTATCTATTTTATTCTTTTTATTATCAAGATCTTCTAGCAAGATGTTATTAACTCATTTTTTTGTTTTAGATTCTATTTTCTTTATGAGATATGCTGTTTCTTTTTCAATAATTTCAACGATTTTTTCATTTACTCAAAATATATTTTTTCATTCTCAATCATTTAAAATTCAATTAGATCTTCTTTCATTTCTTTCTGTTGTTAGTTGTCTATCTGAAATATTAAGTTTCCATCAAAAAAACTTTTGGGTGTAATAGTATAAAGTATCTTCTGATATATTAACTCATAAGTCATTTAAAACTAAAGATATTTGCAAGATTGATTTTTTTTGATTGTAGTATAAATAATATAAAAAATATATTGGATCTACTTCATTATCTATTTTTAATACAACCTCATCTAAAAATGTATTGAGTCATTTTACATATGCTTTTATCATATTTACTGATTTTCATGGATACATTGAGTTTATTTTCTCATTTAAATAATCCCTGTTAACAACTCAAGTAGTCGCTTCTTGTTCTTCTTTTGTGTAATTTGTTGTTGTAAAACTATTTAAATAAGTCATTTTTAATAAATTATATAGGTTATTTATGTTTCTTTTATTTGAATTTATATATTCTTTACTTTTGGAAAATACTATTTTTTAATTCATAAATTTAATTTTCAAAAGATTTACATTATCAATGATATTAAATTTTTTTCTAAATTATATTTTATAACAACATACATTATATACATTATTACTTATATTTGTCAATTTTTTTTATATAATTATTTGCAATTTATTTTTTAATAATATAATTGTTTAAATTTATTAAATAAATGAATATTTTTATGGAAAAAAATCATAATTACTTATCTGTGTGA
The DNA here is from genome assembly GCA_028692735.1 of Candidatus Altimarinota bacterium. Lineage (GTDB taxonomy): Bacteria > Patescibacteriota > Gracilibacteria > BD1-5 > UBA6164 > Altimarinus. The sequence continues at coordinate 20,046 of JAQUWS010000002.1, read as the reverse complement.
TTACTAATAACTTGAAATAATGAGCTTGAAATAAAAATAAAAAAAATGATTGAAGTTATCTGTTGAAAGGTTGATGATGTAATTGATTATAATGGGAATCTTGAAGTTACAAGAATAATGAAAAAATGTGAAGATTTATGATTATTAAACTCCGACAATAATATAGATTGTTGATTATTAGAAGAAAAATTTTCTGATAGTTTGATTACATTTGATGATTCTATTGATAATCATTTTGCTAATGATTGATTTACACCAACTCAAAATTTCAATTACTTAAGAAAAGTAATAGTATGAAATATAAGGATATATGGAGCATTAAAAAAATCAGAAACTTTTGATGAATGTGATAAATATATATATTGATTAACTTTTAAAATGCATTTTACTACTAGATTACTTAATCTTATTTTATCAAAATGTAAAAATAGTGAAGAATGTGATCTAGCAATAAAAAAATATGGAAAAGGAGTAAAACAAAATAGTTTTACAGAAACTATATTAAATTGAAAAAAATGAGATAATAATATAAAACCTTTTGTCCCTAGAAATCGTTACTTATCTAATATTGAAAAAAGCACTCCTAATCAAGAAAATGCTACTTTATTTGATAAGCTATCAGCAAAGTACAATAGAATTTTATCAGTAGAGCAAATTAGAGAACTTGAAGTTATGATAACTAAAGATGGTTTAAGTGAAGAATTTGCATTAGATCTTTTACAATGAAGATATAAAAAAGCTGCTGGGACTCAAATAAGGAATAAATCTTGAAGTAATTTTAGTTGAAAAAGATAATAAAAAAGTGAAATATAAATTTATATTTCACTTTTTTATTGATAGTTTTAATAACATCATACTTGTGTTACTGTGGCATAACATTTATTCCGTATTGTTGCCCAATTTGCTCATGTTGTACAATATTCACAATAAGGTTTTGTTGCATTTCTCCATGATAATCAAGTTACAGTACATTTACTGCAATTAGTTCAACTTCAACAAGTTTTTGATGATGTTGTATACCAATTTAAGTATTGAGTCCATCAGCTTGGACATGAGGTTTTTGTTAAACGACAAAATGCTGACGGTGATGTTCATATAATTGTTCATCATAAACTTGTACATTGCGCTTCAGTATGTGTGTTATAAATTAGTTTTGGTAGCTGACAAGATCATGAAGTCCAAGAATATCAAGAATTACAACGAAATGTACATTTTCCTGCTGTTGTATTGTAAGTCCGACCACTTCAATATCAAGTGCTTGTTGAATTTGATGTTGCATTTGTTGGGATGCTTCAACTGCACGCATCTGTAATACAACTACTTCAATTCCAAGCATATCATTCACTACATACAAATCTACATTCTTCTGTACTTTCTTCTGTATTATAAGTTCAATTTGTGCTTGGTAACCATTGTTCTCAACTTTTTGTTTGAGTTATTGTTGATACACTATTCCACTGAGAATTTGCTGGTAATCAGCTACATGTTCATTGCTTACTTTCTTCTATACAACTTCATACTACTACTTTATATCAAGCTCAACATTTTACATTTATCATTGCTATTTTTTCTACTTTTGCATTTCATATTCATCATATGTTTGAGTTTATATATTTATTTACTTCATTTACTGCATTTGTCAAATCTCTTGTTGTATCTGTTTCTATTAATCATCTATATATTGGAGCTTCTGATAATATTGTTCAATTGTATGCTTCTTTTAAATTTGTCATAAACTCTACTTTCTTATCATCATCAAATAATTCATTTAACGTTCAACTAAATAATACTGGATTTGATATATCAAAATTAAATCATCAAGTTCAAGGTGTGTTGTAAGAATGTGGTATGTTTTTGTAATTTCAGTAAACCAATTTTTTACTTGTTAGTATATTTGTTAGATTTATATCTGTTATATCTGTTACTATTATACTTGGTTGAGCCAGTATCAAGTCTATACTTCAAGTTTTCACTTTTATAAATTTTTCATTATATGTTCATCATATATATGCTACTACATTTGATTTGCTTAAATCTAAAGCGTAAGTTTTCTCTACATAATTTGAAGAAAGTCATCACATCTCACTTATTGCTCAGATTTGGTATTCTGTTTTTGTATTTGTTACACTATAAGTATATTCATTTGATGTAAGTGGATCAATAACTTTTTTATCTAACTTTTCTAAATTTCTTGTTACTGTGTCTCATAAAGTTCATTCTTTCCATACTATTGCTCAGTTATATGTGATTGTACCTGCATTATCAGGATCTGGGTAAAATCATGTTTTTGTTATAAATAACTCTAGACTCTTTTTTACACTATTTATATCAGCTATTCTTACTGAGTCTCTTGAATTTCAAGAATACCCTTGAAAACTTATAAATGCAATTGTTCAGAGTATTGCTAGTATTACTATTGTCACAACTAATTCAACTAAAGTAAAGGCTTGTTTTTTCATTTTTTATATAGATACAAAGTAAATATAAAACATTTTTTTAATTTTTAACACATCTTACTGTAAATCAATGGATACGGACATTGTCTTCATATGGATTTATAAAATCTAGGAAAACTTCTAATTGTGATGACTTTTTATTTTTTCAATTTGAAGCCCAATATCATGCAAAATTTCATTGACTCTTCATGTTACCATTATCTCATCAACGATATCATGCAAGAGGTAATTTTAATGCATTAACCATTCAATTTCAGTTTGTTGACCATCATCAAGCTAGAACAACAGCTAACCATTCAGTTTTCCTAGGAATATGATATCATGTTGCACATGGTCATCTTCTCGCTCAATTTGAATCAGTTTCATCTCACCGGTTATCTGTTATATCTCATACAGCCCAAGTATATGGATCATATAATGGAGATGACTCAATAAATCAGTATAAATCTGCAACTTCATTTAATCACAAAACTCAATCTATTAATGAAAGATAAGAACTAATATCTCAAAATACAAATCATTTATTTCTTCACCATTGAAAATATTTTCAATAAGATTCAGATCAAGTTCAAGATTTTGAAGATCATACATTACATGCTGCAATAGTGTATCACAATCAATTTCATGCACAAACAATTATATCATTTACATCACATCAAGAATATCTACTTGAAGCTGTTAATATTTGTCATGCTGAAGAACAAGCATAATATTGACTAAGTGGAGTATCACAGTCATTTCAAGTATATCAAGCTGGACAAGTATAATAACAAGGAGAAGAATTATCATAATTTTGCCATCATTGCTTAGCTTCTGATGGATTTCATTTTGTAAAAGTTGAATAAGTATACGATGGTGCATTTGCACAAGAATTTTCTTCACAAAGAGTTGATTCTTCTGATATACTATATCAAGTATTACAACTAACTGCATAAGAGATAGCAGACTCAACTGGATTTATATAAGTTCAGCTATTTGAACATGTAACACTTGTCAAAGTATATTCATATAATCAGTTTAATCCAGAGACAGGATCTGAGACTATATTATTAAGAGTATCTCATACATTTGATTCTGGAATATTGTAAGTATGCGAATTGTATCTATATCATATATTTTCAGCACATTGTAAAAAAGGATTTGTCGTTCTATTTTTTAACATAGCATATAACAACTCTCAAGTTCAACACTTACTATCATTTCATGCAAAACTTACTCTAAATGAACCAGTTGCTGTAGATACTTCAAATTGTCAAGTTGATTTTAATTCTGGAATTTCTTGAAGTAGTTTATTTGTATCACATTCTGTTAAAATTCATAATCTTTCTCAACTAAAGTTTAGATATCTCTTACTATAATCAAAATCATTTGCATTAGCTTTGTTGAAAAAATCTGCATTACTAAATATCTGAATGTCTTTTGAACTTTCAAGATATGTCATAAGTTGGAATGATCTTCTATCTGAAGATAAAAAATATGTATAAAAAGTTTGATCTTTTGGATCTATTCATCAGTTATTGTATCAAATTAATCCTAAATTACTTTTTCACATATATCATTGATATCATAAAAGTATTCAGCTTCAAAAAATTTCTATTGCATCTTCAGGGTCTGGTAATGGATTATTCATTCTAAAGGTTTCTAGTCAGTCACGAATTTCAGTTATTTGGCTTATCCTACTAGCATCTCTTGCTCAAATAATATGCTCAGAATATCCAAAAAAGCTAATAGTTGAAAGTATCGCTAGTATAGTAATTACAGTTATTATTTCTACCATTGTAAAAGCAAAAGTGTTTGTATTTTTTAGATAAAAACTATTTTTATAAATGTAATTTTTCATATAAAAAATAAAATTGGTTAAAATATAAATTTTTTTATCAATTTTTTGTTATAATTTTTATTAAAAATAAACAAAAAAAAAGAAAAACATTCTTCATTGCTTATTTAATTTTTAATATATTTTGATTTTAGTTTTTAATAATTTTTTGTCAATTTTTTTGATATGTACTTTTTTTAAAGTGTATTTATAATATTTTTTATAGATAAACTTTAGTTTTACAAATTGTTTTTTTTTAATATAATGAAAATAATTTATATACTAATTATATATTATGTACATCTGTAATAATTGTTGAAATGAGTATGTTAAATGGCAATGACAATGTAGTTTTTGTAAGGAATGGAATACATTGGTTGAATTCAAAGAATCTAAAATAAAAGAGAAAGCAAAAGCAGTAAAAAAAGAGTTAGAAAAATTAAGTTGATGAACATTTAGTGAAGACAGGATAATCACTAAATCTGAAGAATTAAATAATGTACTTTGATGATGAATTGTTCCTTGATCTCTTGTACTTCTAAGTTGAGAGCCTTGAATTTGAAAATCTACTTTATCACTTCAACTTGCTTCTTTTATAGATAAACAAATTATTTATGTATCTTGAGAAGAAACTATTTGACAATTAACTTCCAGAGCAAATAGATTATCAATAAAGTGAGATAATTTATCTATATTATGCGAAAATAATATAGAAAATATACTTGAGACAATAAAATGAAATTTACCTGATTTACTTATAATTGATTCTATCAGTGTTCTTAGTAGTTGAGAAGTATCATGATGATCATGAAGTATCAGTCAAGTCAAATACATAGCTGAAAAGTTACAAGATTTTGCAAAGAAAAACAATATAACAACAGTCATAATCTGACATGTGACAAAAGATTGAAATCTGGCTTGACCAAAGATACTTGAGCATCTTGTTGATACTGTTTTATTTTTTGAGTGAGAAAGGTTTGAAGACATAAGAATTTTGAGAAGTATAAAAAATAGGTTTTGAAATAGTAGCGAAATAGCTATCTTTAAGATGTGAGAAGAATGATTAAAAGACCTGAAAAATCCATGACTTGAGTTAATAGATAACAAAGAAAAAGAACCGATTGTATGATCTAGTTTGAGCATAACAATTGAAGGAAATAGACCGATTTTGATTGAGTGTGAGGCTCTGACTAATTATACAAAATTTGGCTACCCTAAAAGGAGTGTAAGATGAATCAACGTATCTAAACTTGATATGTTAGCTGCAATTTTAAGTAAATACACAAAAATAAAACTTGATTCTTCAGATGTATATCTAAATATTGCAAGATGACTAAAAATAGAAGATCCTGCTATAGATTTATGACTTGTTTCAGCTATGATTTCAAGTAAGACAAACAAAGCTATTGATAGAGAAAGTATATTCATATGAGAAATCTCATTGACTTGAACTATAAAAAATATTATTCAACTCGAAAAAAGGATAAAAGAAGCTGAAAAATTGTGATTTAAAAGAGTGTTTGTGCCAAATATTGAGATAAAATGAGATTTTAAGATAGAGGTTATAAAAGTAAAAAGTATAAGTGATTTTGTGGAGAAGGTTTGATAGAGTGTTTTTTTTGTGTTTTGTTATTATACTAATTATTTCTACTTAGTCACTTTTTTCTTTTAGTTAAATAAAATTTAAAGGATTACTTGATATTTTTATTGATTCCGGAATAGGTCCTGAATGAGAAATTAGCTACAATATTTTGTCATTCTGAATGAAATGAAAAATCCCTTTTACTTTGTTTTTTTATATTGCATTGCTTAATGGATCCTTCGTTACTCTCAGGATGACAATTTAGATACAAAATCCCCCTAGCCCCCTTTATCAAGGGGGTATTATATAAGGAAGATCCGTTTCATTTACGGGATGACAATTTAGGATGATAAAGTGTTTTTAATTTTTGTATCTTAAGTGAAATAAATATGTTAAGTGAGTTTATAGATTCCTGGTCAAGCCAGGAATGACAATTTAGAACGATATAAGGATTTTTATAATTTTTTGATTCTGAAACGAGTTCAGGATGACAGTCTGTTAAAGTTTTTTAAAAATTTTAAGTATTAATTTCAAAATTATTTTTTGAATTTTGTTGGTTTAATTGTATAATTATTTATATTTTTTTATAAATTGTAACAAATTAATTATGTTTATTTGAATACTTGTGTCTTTGATTATATTTTCTGTGATAGTTTTGGCTCATGAATATGGGCATTTTAAAACTGCTAGGATGTTTGGAGTTAAGGTATATGAATTTTGACTTGGAATTCCTCCAAAAGCAAAAAAGTTATGGAAGGATAAAAAATGAACTGAATATACATTGAACTGGCTTCCTATTTGATGATTTGTGAGACTGAAATGAGAAAACTATAATTATTTTTTTGTTTATAATAAAGATTGAAAATTGTATAAACAAGAAGAGCTAGTTAAAGTTTTAAAAAGTGATACTTCTGTATATGATGCAAAGTGAAATAAAATTTCAAAAGAAGAAAGAGAAGATGCTTTGCAAAAAATAAAAGAAAATAGTGATGAAGATAATCTTATAAATAAATCATACATTAAACAAAGTATAGTTATATTGGCTTGAGTTATAATGAATTTTTTACTTGCCATAATTATCTATACTATTTTGTTTACTATTTGAGTAAAACCAATTTGAATAAATGATAAATTGGATACTAGTTTAGACATTAAGTTATTTCCTACTACACAACAAGCACTAGATAATTGACTACTTATTGAAAGTCCTTGAGTTGTTTTATTTCCATTGACATGATCATTAGCTCAAACAAGTTGAATAAAGGATTGAGATATATTATTGAAAATTAATGATTTTAAAATAGATACAGCAACTTGAGTTCAAGATATAATTTCAAGTAATATATGAAAAGAAATAAGTTTGGAATTGAAAAGAGAAGAAAACACTATTGATTTAAAAATGCAAGTTTGAGAAAATGGTAAGATCTGAACTTATTTAGTTCCAAATATAGATTATAATCCTAAATTCAATTACAAATATGATTTATGAAATTCTGTTATCATATCTGTAAAAGAAGTTTATTGAGAGTCATTACTTACTTTTGAAGCTTTATGATCACTTTTTAGAAAGTTAATAGCACCAAAAACAATAGAAGAAAGAGATGATGCTGTAAATAGTATGAGTTGACCTGTTTGAATTGTATGAGTTGTAAACGATGCACTGAAATGATGAGTTTCTGTTATCGTGATTTTGGCTTGTTTAATAAGTATAAATTTATGAGTTTTTAATCTTTTACCGATTCCTGCTTTAGATTGATGAAGATTCTTATTTATAACTGTAAATGCTATAATTCGTAAAACTATTTGAAAAAAATGAATTTCTCCTAGAATAGAATGAATAATTCACCTCAGTTTTTTTGTTATTTTTATATTTTTGAGTATAATTATAACATATAATGATGTTTTAAAATTAATTAATAAATAAAGATGTACGATAAATTAATAATGGATGCTAAGAAATATGTAAACTCTATATTGATGCCTCTTGAAAATTATTATTATCATCAATATGAGCATGCTTTAGATGTAATGATAAGATCAATATATCTTGCTCAAAAAGAAGGGTTAAACGATGATGAGACTGAAATTTTAGCATTAGCTGGGCTTTTTCATGATACAGGTTTTACAATTAAGTATGATGATAATGAGTATGTATGAGCTAAAATCGCTCAAAATTTCTTAAAATCTAAATTATATCCAACAGATAAAATTGAATTAGTAGAAAAAGTTATTCTTGCTACTAATCCTCTATATACTGAACCAAAAAATATTTATGAAAAAATTATTAAGGATGCAGATTTAGATAATATATGAAGAGAAGATTTCTTTGATAAATGAGAAAAGTTAAAAAAAGAACTTGAAACTATTAAAAAAATCAAAATAAAAGATCCTGATTGGCATCACTCTTCACTTGATTTTTTATGGAATCATAAATTTTATACAAAAACTCAGGAAATGGAAAGATGAGTGATAAAAAGAAAAAATGAAGAATTATTAAAAAATATGGTGAAGAATGATTGAGAAAGTAACATAACTCCAAATTATTAAAAATATTTGTAAATAATAATTTTTTATGTATAAAAATACAAGTAAGTTATCAATGTGATAACTTTTTATTTTTTTAAAATCTATTAATGTTTTCCTACGATATCATAGCAAGAGATAATAAATCCAAAGCCTGAATTTTTAAAACTGCACACTGAAATATAGAAACCCCTATTTTTATGCCAGTTTGAACAAAAGCGACAGTAAAATGAATCACAAATGAAGATTTGAATTCTATGTGAGCACAAATCATACTAAATAATACTTATCATCTTTATTTAAGGCCTTGAGATGAGATTGTAAGAGATTTTTCTTGAGTTCACAATTTTCAAAATTATCATAAACCTATATTGACTGATAGTTGATGATTTCAAGTATTTTCGCTTTGATGATGAATAAGAAAAAACAAAGAAGCTTTGGTTAAAATCACTGAAGATTGAGTACATTTTAGAAGTTACATAGATTGAAGTAAACATTATTTTACTCCTGAAAGAGTTATGGATATACAAAGCAATTTATGAGCTGATATAATTATGGCTTTTGATGAATGTGCTCCTTGAGATAGTACAAAAGAATACGCAAAAAAAGCTATGATAAGGACTCATAACTGGGCAATAAGAAGCAAAAATAAATGGATTGAAAACAATAAAATAAGAGAAGATGCTTGATTACATCCACAAGCACTATTCCCTATTATTCAATGAGTAATTTATGATGATTTAAGAATAGAATCAACAAATTTTATAAAATCACTTGATTTACCTTGAATTGCTATTTGATGACTTAGTGTTTGAGAATCAAAACATGATATGTATAGGATTTTGGATGTGATAAGTGATAATTTATGAGATTTTGAAAAACCAGTGTACTTGATGTGAGTTTGAACTCCTGAAGATTTGATAGAGTGAATAAGTAGATGAGTTGATATGTTTGATTGTGTGTTACCTACTCGTGTTTGAAGACATGGTTTAGCTTTTTCTAGTTATTGAAATATAAAGATAAAAAATGAAAAGTATAAACTTAGTAAAGACAAACTTGATCCAAACTGTGATTGTAAAGTTTGTAAAAATTATAGTTTAGGATATCTAAGACACCTAATTATAGAAAATGAAATGCTTTGAATGCATCTTCTCTCATATCATAATTTGTACTTTTTGATTAATCTAACAAAGCAAGCTAGAAAAGCAATAATTAACTGAAAGTTTGATGAGTTCAAGAAAGATTTTTACGCGAAGTATAAATCGTAAAAACATTCTAGCTAAAGCTAGAATGTTTTTAGTTAATCTTTTATACAACGAACACTGAACCCAATAGATTTTTTATAAGTTTGTATTGACAAGTCTGGTATTTTTATTGTTTATTTATGATAAAATTGATTTTATTTCTTCAATATTTGATCTGTATATTATTTCATCATTAACTAGGTCATTTGATTCTCATACTGTTAATAATTCAACAGCTTTTAAATATTTTATTAAATCTATTCACTCAAGGTTTTCTGATTTACTTATTAGAAAAACTGTTGGTAAAATCATAGCATCTTCAAATACAAGTTTGGCTTTTTCTGAAACAATATCATGACAATATATTAATTTATCTAAGTAACTCCTTGGAGATTTCATTTTCTTTAGGACTCTTATAATTTCATTTGCTAATATTATTTCTGCTTTTCAATATGAACAGTCAAGTCAATCATATAATCAATTAAATGCTTCTATTATATTTTTTTCATTTTTATAACTTTCTATTAGTCATAAAGCTGGTTCTATCATTGCTTCTTCATAAATCTCTTGAACTTCACTATCTAAAGCATTTTCCCAAAACTCATATAATTCTCACATAATGTAAACAAAATCTGTATATTTTTTTGCATATTCTACATTCATTGTAGCTTTTATTTTCTCAATTGTTTTTTGTTCTTCTGATATTAATGATACTTGTGAATTTATATTTTCATTTGTTTGATTATCAAATTCTGATTCATTATTGTATTTAAGAGTTCTTCTTAATCTTTTTATTTCTTTTGGAACATCAGTTTTTTGGGTATAATAATTTAAAAAACTTTTTATAGTTTTATTATCAAATCAAATTTCTTTTAAATATATTAAAAAATCATCATCTGGTATATCTTTTCTATCCTTGAATGCTATTAACTCCCTTACATTATCTTTTGTAAAAAAAATTATTTTTTCTTCATTATTTTCTTGTGTTAATCTTGATATAACTGGCAATGTCTCAAAAATCTCTTTACTCATATATAATTATTTATCTTAATCTTAATGTATTTATAAATTTATTTTACAATATGTCAAGATATTTTTTGTATTAAAAAAATAATCTATATACTTTTATTTTGAAAAATTATTTTTGTATATATAATGTAATTTACAATAGTTTAAGTTTATTACTTAAAAATAATATTATGATGTGATTAATTAACCTTTTGAGAAAAAGGCCAAGTGACAAAACTATACTTATCTCTAGAATTGTTTTTTGATTATTGCTTTCTTGAAGTTTATACTATAACTTAATCTCTTTAGGGAAATGACTTGATCCAAATTTCTTTTGGGTTGATGTGAGTGAAAGCACTGTAACTATAATAAAATACGTATTTATTTCATTGTGATTAGTTCCAATTTTATTGTGAGTAACAAATTTATGTTTATTTAAAAGTAAATATGTGAGAATTATTCAAATTGTTTTTGGTGTAGTACTTTTTTATATCTCTCATAAGATACAAGAAAGCCCAACTTTAGATATAGATGTACTTATATGATTAATGTGATTATTTCCACTGATTGCTTGAATCACTTGAAAATGTATAACTTCAAAATGTCTTAAGTACTGACAAAAAATTGAAAAAATAAGAGTATAAAAAAAGAGCATTTGCTCTTTTTTTATACTTTGTATTCTATTTTTGAATTTTTTCTTACTTTATCCCATTCAGTAATTTGTTTCTTTAACTCGTCTATTGAATTTAATCATTCTATTCCTTTCTTATCAACTGTATTTACTATTCAAGGAGTTTTTAACTCTAAATATATTTTTTCATTTTCTTTATATAAACTTAAGTCCTGTTTTACTGAACCTCTTTTATCTCATCAAATTTCTGCAATTAAAATTTTCTTTCATCTTGCTAATTCTTTTTCTATATTTGATAATTTTGTTTTTTCTTCTTCTTTTTCTTTTTGAGTTCTTTGTTGTTCTTGCTTATTTGCTCAAGCTTCTTCAGGAGTAGCAGGAATAATACTTATTTTATTCATTATTGTTGAAATTTCTTCATTTTTTAAACCAAATCAATTTAATGTATCGTTAACATCTTTAAGTGAATTAATTTGAATGTCTTGAGATTTATTTATTTCTTTTCAATCTTTACCATTTATAGATAAAATAAATCAGCTTGTTCATCTAGATAAATTAACAGTTTTTTGGTTTGATTCTTCTCAAAATTCAGCAATTTGTTTTTTTCAGTTTTCTGGAATATCTTTTTTTAAATTTTCTATAACTTTATCTTCTTGTTTTTTTGCTTCTTGTTCTTTTTTTTGTTCTTGTTGTTGTGTTGTTGTACTTGAAGGATTTGCTTCTGTTTTTGGAACTCAACTTACTTCAGTAATGAAACCTATATTATTGAGTTTCTTATAAAAATTTGTAAAATCTGTGGTATCTATATCACCAGCTTTAATCTCACCTATATTATAAGTTTTTACAACATCTACTTCTTGTTGAGTTTGTTGTGGATTTTGAAGTTGATTTTGGACTGCTACTTTCTCTTTTACTGTTCATTTTATAGTTTTATTTTCATTGTTTTCTGAAAGTATAGTTGGCCAAAAATCATTTTTTGTTATATCTATTCATTTTTCTTTACAATTGGTAAAAAATGATTCAAGTTTTCAAGTTTGAATATTTGTCAGGTCTTTTCAATCAAGTAATTTAATACTTTTATGATTTTTTCACTCTTTTTCAACTCAGTCAATTTTAACAATTCAATAAGATTTAAGATTTTCAACTGATTTTGTCATATCTTTGCTTTTATTGTAATCTTCAAGTATTGTTTTTCATAATTCTGAAATTCCAAAAAATTTTAATATTTTCTCAATAAATTCTATAAATCACTTTTTCATATATTCACTTATTTTTTCATTGTTTAGTATATTACTTGCTTGTTTTCTTATGTCTCACATTTTTTTATCCATTCATACTACTTTATCATTTCATGATAATAAATAGTCTTGTAATTCTTTTCATTGTAATGCAATTATGTTTGATATATCCGTTCATTCTCTATATTCTTCAATTGCTTTTGAATTTGATAAAAGTCAGTTTAATAATTCTTTATTATCTTTATTTTTCTCGAATAATCATTTTAAGTCTGCTGAATTATTTTTAACTAGATCATCAATCATAGTATTTTTTTGTTGAAGTTTAGTAGCATCTTGAGTTCATTTTTCTTTTCATTTTAAATAATCATCAATAACTTTTAATGCATTATCAATTCATCAAGATTTCAAAATCTTTTGTGTTATTCAAGTTTTTATATTATCAATTTGGTCTGGAGTTAAATTATATGAGTTAAAACTATCTCAAATTTTTATTCATAAATCATTGATTATTTGTTCTGTTGAAGTTTCTCTGACTCAAGTAATCAGAGCATCAAATTTAGATTCTCAGTTTTCTACTCTTTCTTCTATAACTTCTTTTCTTAGTGATGCTTCAAGTTCTTCAGTATTCATAGTAGTATTTGCTGTTTCAACTTTGTTTTTTAAATGAGTTAATTCATCTTTTGTTCAGTCTATAACAAGTCATTCTAATTTTGAAAATTTTGTTTTTATTTTATCTAATACTTTTTTAGGAATCTTTAATTCATTGTCATTATCATTTTTTTCTCATTCTTTAATTGTTACATCAATTTCTTCTGTTCATTTTGGATTTTCTCTAGGTCATGCCATAAGGTAATTTTTAATAATAATATTAAAATAATAATATCATATTTTTCTTTTAAAAACAAAAAAGAACGATTTTTTCGTTCTTAATCTTTGTAAAAAATATCATTTTTATTAAAACATTCTTTAAATCACTCTGGGTCTCAATAATCTGCAAAGTGTTTTTGCCGTTTGTGTCATCATCTTATATCTCTTGAAGCTTTTATTGGACACCAGTATTTTTCTGTTCTTCATGCAATTTCTACTGCATAAGAAAAAAGTCAGTTTACCCGTGAACAATACAAACAATTAACTTTTTGAATTATATTTAGGTAATCAAGGTATTTTCTATCAAATATAATATAATCACTTCTCTTTACTATAGGAATTCAATACAATCTAAATGCTACATGCATATAAACAAACAAAAATATATCTAAAATAAATGATGGAATTGCTACTGCATAGATAAAAGGAGCTGAAAGTAAGTGTCTTATTTTTGCATTGAAAATATATTTAAATAATCACTGTTTAAAATTTTTATTGTATTGTCTTGTTTTTTTAGAGAAAATAACTTTTTTTCAATCAATGTAGAATGAATAAGTTTTCATTAACTCTTCATATTCTTTTATCAATTCTTTTTTCTTTTTTTCTATTTCTTTAAGTATTTCATTGATTTTTGAATGCATTATTTTTTTGTTTAAATAATAATTTATGTTTATAGTAACAATTAATTATATTTTTTCAAGTATTTAAATTTGAAATCATTGTTCCTGCAAAACTTTGTTATCCCATATATTTAAGTATTGTTCTGAAATTATAAGTTTTATATTTTTTTTACTTTTTTTTGTTTTTATATTCAAATTTTGATCTTTGTCTGTTTTTATAAATAATTCTCAATCACAATAAATCTCTACTTGATTTTTTCTTCAAGTGTTTTTTATTTTGATTATTTCAGAATCATTTATAATAATTGGGCCTTGTCTTTTTGGTCTCCAAGATGCTTTTGGTGTTAAAACAAAAGCATTTATTGTGTGAGGAATAACTGGTCATCCAAGAGAACTGTTATATCAAGTTGATCAAGCTGGTGTTGATATAATTAATCAATCTCCTTCTATGTTTATGTTTTGTTTCTCAGATAAACATATACTTAAACTTATCATTTTTCATTCCCCTGCTCTTATATCTATCTCATTTACTGCAATCTCTTTTTTTGTATTTCAGTTTAAATTTGTTTCTATCTCAAGTAATGGATAAGTTCTAGTAACATATGAAAATCATTTTTTTATGTATTCTTTTGGATTTAATAAGAATCACTTACGTCAAAAGTTTATTCACAAAAATTGTTTATTTTCATCATAATATTTTTTTATAGCCTTTAACATAGTTCAATCTCATCATAAGACAAGTATTGTATCTTCTTTTATTTGTCACAAAATATCTTCATAAACTTTGTTATTTATAATTTTTTTTAATTCTTCTTTTTCTTCTATTGTATGAGAATCATAAAAAATTGTATGATTTATAAAATTTATCTGTTCCATATTTTTTATTAAGTTAATATGATTTAGAGTTTAATTTTTTTATTAAAATTTGCAATAATTTTTTTTTGTATATAATGCAATTGAATTTGAAAAGTTTAAATAACTTTTTTAAGGAAAATCTAATAATCTCACTAATCTTAAATTTAAAAGATTACATTTCATTTTTTTTTATAAAGATATTCCTTAAATTAATAAAAAGAATAATATTTTTCTTTTTTACATAAGGATATTTTTTATGCTTGTATTAAAAACTTTGCTAATTCAAAAATAACTAAATGAAGAATAATAATTTCGTATTCTTTTTTAGTTTGTTATTATTTTTTTATATATAAATTATGAATTTTAATGAATTATGATTAAATGCTGATTTAATCAAAGCACTCGATGATATTGGTTATAAAGAGCCTACAAAAATACAATTTGATGTAATTTCTGAGGCAAATAATTGAAAAAATATAATATGACAATCTCAAACATGAACTGGAAAAACAGCTGCTTTTGTATTGTCTTTATTACAAAATATTGACTTAAATAAGAGATGAACTCAGGCTCTTATAATAGCTCCAACTAGAGAACTTGTTACTCAAATAAAAGATGAAATCTTTAAATTAAGTAAATATCATAGAGTAAAATCTCTTGCTGTTTTTTGATGAAGTCCTATTTATAAACAAATTGATTTAATTAGAAAATGACAAGATATAGTTATTTGAACTCCTTGAAGAGTAATAGATTTGATTGAAAGAAAAGTTTTGAAACTTGAACATATAAATTATTTTGTACTTGATGAAGTTGATAGAATGCTTGATATGTGATTTATAGATGATATAGATTTTATATGGAGTTGATTAACTAATTTAAAACAAGTTTTTTCATTTTCTGCAACAATCACTCCTGCAATTAAAACAATTATTGAAAAGTATTTATGAATAAATTATACTTTTATAAAATCAACTGATGCAATTACTACTGAAAAAATAGATCATAGTTTTTTGGAAACTCCTATGATAAATAAATATGAATTACTTAATAAATTTATCAAAAAACATAAATCTGAAAAGACTATAGTATTTGTACAAATGAAAGTTGATACCGAAAAACTTGCAATGAAACTAAATGAAGACTGATTTAAAGCATCTTTTTTAAATGGTGATATGAGACAAAGAGAAAGATTTAAAGCGTTGAAAGATTTTCAAGAATGACTTACTAATATATTTGTTGTTACTGATGTAGCTGCAAGATGATTAAATATGAAAAATATAGAACTTGTAGTTAACTATGATGTTCCAACTGATCCTGAAAGTTATATACATAGAATATGAAGAACTTGAAGAGCTTGAGCTGAATGAAAAGCTATAATGTTTGTATCTTGATGAGAAAAATATGCATTTAAAAATATTGAGAAAACCAACAAAATTACAATAAAACAAGTTAATACTGAAGGTGAAGAAATCGAAAGAAAAGAGGAAAGAAGTACTTCAAGATGAAGTTTTGGTTGAAGATGAAGAGCTCCTTCAAGATTTGGTTCTAGAAGTAGAAGTGAAGGAAGTAGTAGATGAGGCACTAGATATGGTTCTTCAAGAAGTGGTTCTTCTGAAAAAAAATCCTACTGATTTAGTGCTTGACGTTCTGAAAGAAAACCATATTGAGAAAGAGCTGAATCTTCTGAGAAAAAATCTTTTTGAGAAAAAAGTTTTTCATGAGAAAGAAAGAGTTTTTGAGAAAAAAGAACTTTCTCTGATAGAGAGCCAGTTTGAGATAAAAACAGTAGCTTTAGAAAATCAGATTCAGAAAAAACATTTGAACATAAAAGTTCTTGATACTTTGCTAAAAGAGATGAAAAAAGATGACAAAGAAGCACAACAAGAGGTGCATCATCAAGACCATCATCTAGATCATCTTCTGTTAGAAGGGATAGTTGAAGTAGTAGATGAGGAAGCAGAACTTCTAGATAAACTTTGAAAAAACTAAAAAAAACTTTCTAGCGTTTGATTTGTCCCCACAAAAGTGGAATAGATAAAAAACACTAAATATTTCTAAGATGATTTATGTATTGTACATGAGTCATCTTTTTTTTAGTTTTTGATGCAACGAATAGGTTTTCAATCTACACGGTATGATGCAGAACTTGGATATATTGATATATTATTATATTGTAATTCATATGCATAATTTGTTGTATGTGATGATGACCAGTAATTCCCATTACTTCACTTATATCAAACAACTCAAGTTGCATAATATCTCCGTCATGCCATTGGAATTTTAATATCATTTATAAATCAGGTTCAATTCATTCCCCATCATCATGCTGATATTATAGCTATCCATTCAAGATTTGATGGAATATGATATCATTCTTCACAAGGTCATTTTCTTGCTTCACTTGTGTTAGTTAAACTTCACCAATTATCAGTTATATCTGTTGATGCCCAAGTAAGTGGAGATGGCAAAGATTCACTCCAAACAAATCAATATGTATCTGTTGAAGCATTAAGTCATATTGTTCATGAAATTTTTGTTGTCTGTTGAGTTATATCATCAATAGAAAATCACTTATTTCTTCACCATTGAAAATATATTCAATATGAACTTTCTCATGTTCCCGAAATATTTGTTCAAATATTACAAGATGATATTGTATATCAAACTCAATTTCAGCTACATACAATAATATCATTTGCATTACAACTTCAATATGTTGTTGATCATGTAAGTAGTTGTCAAGAAGAATCACAATCTCAAACAACATAAGTTGTTATTGATCCTGTATTTCCATTTATGATTGCTGTGGTTCATAATAATGGTAATTGCTCAAGTTTTATTCCTCATTTATTTGAGTTAATATAGCTAATTGCAAGATTTATCGTTCAAGTAGAGTCGTTTGAAGTATCAAGACTCATTATATCTTCATAGATTGGATTTGTTGCTAGATCTGTACTTATATAAGCTTGTTTCAAATTTGTCATAAAATCTAGTTTTCTCTGATTATCTTCGTGTAGTTCTTCTAATGTTCATGTAAATATTATTGGATTTCAATTTGTATAGTTAAATCATCATGCACTATTTTGATTGTATGAATGCGGATAATTTCAATAATTATTAAATACAACTTTCTTATTTGATAGTATATTTCATAAATCTGAGTTTCAAATATCTGTTGCTATTATACTTGGTTGGGCTAGTATCCAACTTATAGTTCATGTATTTACTTTTGTAAACTTTTCATTGTAGTTTCAACTTATGTATGCTACTGCATTTATTTTATTTAAATCTGTTGCATATATGTTATTTATTATTTTGTTGTTTGTTAATCATCATACTTCACTTATAGCTCATATTTGATATTCTGTTTTACTACTTGTTATACTATATGTATATTCGTTTGATGTTAGTGGATCTATTATCACTTTACTTACACTTTGTATATTTTTTATAACATCTACTCATATTGTTCCTTCTACCCATACGGTTGTTCAGCTATATGTTATATTTGTAGCTCAGTCTGGAGTTGGGTAAAATCATGATTTTGTTATAAAGATTTCTAGACTTTTTTTAGTACTATTTATATCAGCAATTCTTACTGAGTCTCTTGAGTTTCTAGAGTATCACTGAAAACTTATGAATGCAATAGTTCATAAAATTGCTAGGATAACTATTACTACTATTAGTTCTACTAGTGTGAAGGCATTTGTTTGTTTGTTCATAATTTTTTAAGTTATTTTATATTTTATTAATTATTACTAATTTTCAATTATCTCAAAATTATTTTTATATTTAGAATTGACATTTAAAATAATTCTTTACTAAATTAGTTCGGTGATTTGACATATTATTTATTATACTTATTATATAGATCTAAAATTAATATTTATACATGAATAAAATTTCTAATTCTGATAATAAAAAAGCTACAATAAAAGAAAAAATTAATATTTTCTTAGAAAACACTTGATTTGGAACAAATATATTATTGTGCATATTCGCTGCACTAACTTTAAATTCATGAAAAAATTTAATTGATAATCATATATTAAATTTTAAAAATAATGTTGATAAAATACTCTTAATCTCAAAAAATATATGAGATATTAAACTGGAAAATTCACTAATATATGAACATAAAAGATTAGTTTCAATAATTAGAAACTTATGATATAACTGAGAAATAAATCCTTATAACTTAGAATTATTTTTCAAAGAAAAAAATTCAAAAATAGATATAAGTAAAGATGATTTGGATTTTTTAAATAGGTTGTATTGAAAAATTGCTTGAAATAAAGAAAAAAAATTAGTAAATAAAGAAAATTTTTCAGTTTTATTGATAAATTTATTATCTTCATTATACTTATCATACTCTATATGAAGAAATAAAACTAAAACAAAGCTTAGAGAGATAGAAGTTTCAACTCTATATACTGATGATACATCAGCTGAGACAATAAAAACAATTAATTCTTATAGAATTGCTTTATGATTGCAAAGTTATGAGAATTTTAAATATTTTTATAATGAGATTGTAACATCATATGAATATTCAACTATCTCAAGAAGTTGATATAAACCTTTTTATTGCAATTTATGATGAAATGAATGGGATAAATTTATATTAAAACTAGATGGTGGTTATGAATATGATAGTTTTGAGATGAATATAGTTGATTTTATATATTTTCTTGAAGAAGAGTGATTTACTTTTGAAAATATTCAAATTAATAACTAATTTACTTAATTTTTATTTTTTTATGAAAAACAAATTTTTTAAAGTATTTTTTTTTGTATTTTTTATACTTTTTGTGTCTTTTAAAGATATCTATGCAGATGAAACTTATAGTTTAAAGATGAAAGATCATTTGATAGCTAGCCAAGTATCTGCGAAAATAAACAAGATGATTGATGAAAAGTGAAATAGTATAACAATAAAGTATGTTGTAGCTCTAGACAATACTTTAAAGAAACTTGATGAAAAATCTAGATCATATCAAATAATTAATGAGATTAAGAAAAAGATAGTTTCTCACACAAATGAAATAAATTTAGAAGAACAAAAAACTGAAGAAGATACAATAAAAACTGAAGTATTTGATTTAAAATATACTCCTACAACTGATTTTAAAGAATTTAAAATTGATATTTGAGAAGTTAGAAATTATCGGTTAACTCTTTATAACACAGAAAGAAATAGTTT
>JAQUWS010000025.1 GCA_028692735.1 Candidatus Altimarinota bacterium | reverse complement strand
AATCCCCCTTCCACCACTTCCAAAACAAAAAGAAATAGTTACATATTTAGACAAAATATTTGAAAAAAATAAATCTCTAAAAAGTGAGTATGAAAGAAAACTAAAAGATTTAGAAGAGATGAAACAAAGTTTATTAAAAGAAGCTTTTGAATGAAAATTAGTTTAAACTCCCCCTGCTTCGCTTTCCCCCTCATTGAGGGGGACTAAGGGGGAGAAATATCACTAAAACTATTTTATGACACTTATAGAATTAAAAACAAGGTTACCATATAATCCAAAATTGAAAGAAAGAACAAGAGAATTAAGAAGAAATACAACAGGACCAGAAAAAAGGCTTTGGTATTGATTTTTTAAAGAGTTTCAACAAACTTATAATATAAGAGTTTTAAAACAAAGACCTATTTGAAATTTTATAGTTGATTTTTATATTGCAAAACTTAAACTAGTAATTGAGATAGATTGAGAAAGTCATTTTGATGAACAGTGAATTGAATATGATAAAGAAAGAACTTCAGTATTAGAATGATTATGATTAAAAGTAATAAGGTTTACAAATAATGAAGTAATGAATAACTTTGATTGAGTCTGTAAACATATTTTAAAAGAAGTATTTTTTATAAAAGAGTAAAATAATGTATTTTTTCGCTTTAAATAGATATAATTATAATACTAGTATAAGTGACACCCGTGACGCACTTTAGCTATTGTATGACAAAAACATAAAATAATGTCACTTAAATTTGTTTTTTTGAAAAAAATCACTAAACTTATCGTGAAAAATATAGTTAAATAGTATTTTTTCACGGATAATTATTTATTTTAAAGATTATGATAAATCAAATTACAAAAGACAAAATAACTAGATTATTTGAAGAGTACAAAGCAATTAGTAAATGAAAAGAAAGTGCTTTAAAAGAAATTGCTTTATCTGAAATTCCAGAAATGATTTATAATTCAAATGCCATAGAAAACTCTACTTTGACATTAAAAGATACAGAAGATATCTTGATTCATAATATCATAAAAAAAGATCATAATATAAGAGAAGTATATGAAGCCAAAAACTTAGCTGAAATAACTAAAGAGCTTTTAGAAAATAATATAGATAAACTTTCTGTTTCTTTGATTTTATCTTTGCATAAAACTTTATTAACTCATATAAATAATAGTTATGCTTGAAGATTTAGAAGAAATGATGAATGGGTAAGAATCTGAACACACTTGTGAGCAAATCCTGATTTTGTAAGTAATTTGATGAACAAATTAATAAAAGATTATAATAATAAAAAACTAAAATATTTTTTAGATAATATAGCTTATTTTCATGCAGAATTTGAAACAATTCATCCATTTTGTGATTGAAATGGTAGAATCTGAAGAGTTCTCATAAACTTGCAACTTATGCAACTTTGATATCCACCGATTATAGTCCAAAATAAAAGTAAAAAACTAGATTATTATCCAAATTTTCAAAGATACCAAGATAAAGATAAATTTGATTCTTTTACTGAACTTTTTGCTTTACTTCTAATGGAATCTTTAAATAAGAGAATAGCTATATTAACTGCAAAAAAGATAATTACTTTAAGTCAGTGGTGTAAGAAAAATAACAAAAATGTATCTAGTTATTTAAATAAAGCTAAAAGACAAACTATTCCAGCATTTAGAATCCGTGAAAAATGGTCTATTGCAGAAAATTTTAACGATTAATTCTATATTTCTTAATAAAATACAATGAAACAAAAAATAGCAAGAATCACAGACATACTTCGTAGAGATGATGGTATCTCTGGAGCTATGCACTACACTGAACAAATATCTTGGATACTTTTTTTGAAGTTTCTAGATGATTATGAACAAAGAGAGTCAGATAATGCTTTGCTTGATTGAAAAGTATATAAGTATTTACTAGAAGAAAAATACAGATGGAAAAACTGGATAAATTTGCAAAATGGAAGAATCACTTGAGATGATTTGAAAGACTTTGTAAATAAAGAGTTATTTCCTTATCTAAAATCATTTAGAAATATAAATGAAGATTATCATTCTATCAAATACAAAGTATGAGAAATATTTCATTTTATAGATAATAGAATTGAGTCATGACACACTTTGAGAGAAATAGTAGATATAATAGATAATCTCAATTTTCAAAAACAAGAGGATTTATTTGAACTAAGTCATATATATGAAAGTTTACTACAAGGAATGTGAAATGATTGATGAAATAGTTGAGAGTTTTACACTCCTAGAAGTATCATAAAAATAATGGTAGACAGTGTTGATCCTAAAATATGACAAACTATTTATGACCCTGCAACTTGAAGTTGTTGATTTTTGATTGAAGCATTTAATCATATAAATTTACAAGATAAAACAGACAAACAATTAGAATTTCTAAAAAAAGAAACTTTCTTTTGAAATGAAAAAACAGGACTAGCTTACATTATGTGAGTTATGAATATGATTTTACACGGAATAAGTAACCCAAATATCAACAAAAAAAATACTTTAACTCAAGATATCAGACAAGTTCAAGAAAAAGATAGATTTGATATCATCCTTGCAAATCCTCCTTTTGGTTGAAAAGAAAAAGATATGATTCAACAAAACTTTCCAATCAAAACAAATGCTACTGAAATGCTATTTTTACAGCATATAATGAAAAATCTAAAACTATGATGAAAATCATCTATAATTGTACCAGAATGAGTTTTATTTAATACTTGAAATGCTTTCCAAGATATCAAGAAAGAACTGCTAGAAAACTTCAATTTACATAGTATTATAAGCCTACCTGCTTGAGTATTTTTGCCTTATAGTTGAGTTAAGACAAATGTAATTTTCTTTGATAGAGAGTGAAAAACAAGTGATATATGGTATTATGAAATTGATTTAGGCAGAACTCTTACAAAGAATAAACCTATAACTTATGATGATATAAAACATATTCCAGAAATGCTTAAAAAAAGAGAAGTTTGACAAAATTCTTGGATTGTAAAAATAGAAGATATCAAAGATTATGATTTATCAGCAAAAAATCCAAATAAAGTAAAAGAAGAAAGTTTGAGAACTCCAAAAGAGATATTTGAAGAAATACAAAATAATGACAAAGAGATAAACAATTTAATTTGAGAATTGAAAGAAATATTGAGATAAGAAAAAAGAAGTATATAAAAATACTTCTTTTTGTTTTTAGCTATTTTAAGGCAAAACAAATTTTGTTTTCAAGTTTTTAGGAGTATAATTAAATCACTTAATTTACTCTTAAATAAGCCCAATCAGACCGTTTCATTATATATGAATAAACTGGCTTTAAATCTATTTCCTTGGTATCAAAATATTTCAAATTTTAATATGGGTAATAAAACAACTATTTCTAAGTTCGGACCACAAAAAATAGCATCAACACGGGAAGTATTAATGCTACATCTTCAAATAATTTTCATTTGGCAAGGACCGTAGGAATTGCACCTACGCCTACTAGCTTCGGAGGCTAGTCACTCTTCTAATTAAGCTAGATCCTTATATTTTTTGTAAACACAATTATATAAATTTTTTCATAAATTCAAAATAAAACTTTGAAATTATGTTTTTATTTCTATAATTTACCTAAGTTAGATATTTTTGTTTACTTTTAAAAGGGATTTTAATATTTTAATGATTCTAAAACAAATTCAGAATGACAATATAGAACAATTTTAGAACAATACAAGGAAGATCCCGCATCAAGTGCGGGATAACAAAAACACAATATAAAAATCCCCCTACCCCCTTTATCAAGGGGATAAAACACACTTTTACTTTTCCATATTTTAAAAATATTACACTTTTAAACTTTTCCACACACATTATGCAAAATACACAAATAATAGATGAAATAATAAACTTGTCTTTAGAAAGAAAAATAGACAATAAAGCAGATTTCCACAAAACACAAAATGAAGTTTATAAGAAATATAAACTCCCTGAAGCTATCCAACTAGTTGAAATACTAGAAAGATACAATGAACTTATAAAAAAATGAGTTTATAAAGAAGATAATAATTTAAAAAAAGTTCTTAGAAAAAGATGAGTTAGAAGCCTTTCTTGAGTAACTGTCATTTCATTATTGACAGAAAGTTTTCCTTGTCCTTGAAAATGTCTATATTGTCCAACATTTGAATGACTACCAAAAAGCTATATACCAAATGAACCAGCAGTACAAAGAGCAAAATTAAATGATTTTGATCCAATTAGACAGATACATAATAGACTTAGAGCTCTTGAAATTACATGACATAAAATCGAAAAAAATGATGTAAGAATCATAGGTTGAACTTGGAGTTTTTACCCTAAAAAATACAGAGATAATTTTATAAAATGAATCTATGATGCTTTTAATACTTATGATGAGATGAAAGAACACATAGAAGAAACTGATACTTCAAACGATAAATTTGCAAGTTTTAGATTAAAAGAGTGATATAAATTAAGTTTATCAAAAAACTTGGAAGAAGCAAAGAAAATAAATGAAACTGCAAGATGTAGAATTATCTGAATAGCTGTTGAAACTCGTCCAGATTTAGTTACGCCTGAAGAAATAAAAAGCTTGAGACAATACTGAGTAACAAGAGTTGAAATAGGTTATCAAACAACTATTGATGAAATAAACAGACTAAATTGTAGATGACACTGAAATAAAGAAAGTATAGAAGCAACACACCTTTTAAAAGATGCGTGATTTAAAGTAGTAGCACATATGATGCCAAATTTACTTTGAAGTAATCCTGAATTAGATAAAAAATCTATGAAAGAAATCTGGGATAACTCAGACTTTAGACCAGATGAAATCAAAATTTATCCTATGGTGGTTACCCAAAACTCACCTCTTACAAAGATATGGCAAGCTTGAAAGTTTAAAGCTTATGATGATGAAACTCTTATAGATTTGATGTGCGATTTAGAAAGCTATATTCCCGAATATGTAAGAATAAATAGAACTTACAGAGATATCCCTGCCTCTGAGATTCTTCATTGATCAACTCTAAGTAATTTAAGACAAATAGTTGAAAATAAACTAGAAAGTAAAGGAATAAAAATGCTTGATATAAGACATAGAGAAATAAAAGACAAAAAAAATAATCCTCAAGATGCTACCCTACATACTTTAAAATATGAAGCAAGTGGATGAACAGAGTACCTTTTAACTTTTGAAGACCCTGAAGATAGAACTATTTTTAGTTTGCTAAGGTTAAGATTACCGAACTGAAATTGTCATCCTGAACTTGTTTCAGGATCATCAAAATGTACTAACTTATTTAATGATTCCGGATCAAGTCCGGAATGACAAAATGATAATCTCTACTCTCTTCTCCCAGAACTCCAAAACTCAGCTCTAATCCGTGAAATACATACTTTTTGAGATCAATTATCAATCTGAGAAGCTTGAAGCACTTTTTGACAACATATAGGTTTTTGAAAAAAACTTATAGAAGAAGCTGAAAAAATAGCAAAAGAAAACTGATACAAAAAAGTAGCTGTTATAGCTTGAGTTTGAGTAAGAGAGTATTATAAAAAAAGATGATATACTCTAGATTGAGAATATATGACTAAACTTATATAATTACTATTTTCTTTTTCTTATCAATGTAACTGAGTTAAATATCTTACTAAATTGTTCTAATTTAAATTTAATAATCTTTGTACTTTGAAAAGGTTCAGAAAGTTCAACAAATCAATTTTTTATATCAATATTTTTTACCCAATAAGCATGAGGTCAAAGTATAGTTACCTTGTTTCAATTAAAATCATCATATTCAACTCCCAATTCTCTTTCTGAAGTGATTCACGGAGTTTTTTTTCTTTTTGTTCATACTCATATCATAGCTCATTCCTCAAAAAAATTTGATAACTGATCATAAGAAATTTTATTTGATGTTTTTTGTAATCATTTTGGTGGTAAAAACATCTCTCAATGATTAAATCATAATCCATCATTTGAAATATAAAAATAATCAACTATAACATTTTCTTTTCACATCAATAATTTTATAGCATTCTCTTCTTGTCAACTTTCAAAAATCATATCAGCATATCTTTGTCTTTTATGATTTTTTATATAATCCTGAAATGATATATTTTTTGTTAAAAAAGCTTCTGATTTAGTTTCATAAATATACTTCATATGTGCTACAGATACAATATGATCTCATAAGCTTCAACTTTTTAATCCATATCACTTAGAATTTACTAAATCTATTTCTTTTTGTGAAACAATCATATTTTTTTCAAATCATGGAAATTTTATACTATAAGAAACTTCTCAATTATTATCTATTTTTTCAATCATATTTAATAAATTGATTTTTCATTCTCTTGTTGTTTTCATCATTTCATAAGAAGCTAAAAAATAACAAGTTCAAACATCTCATTGTCTTAAAGTTCATTCAAATCAATTATCAAAATATAATACTCTATTTACTTCCTCTGTTTTTGTTAATTGTCTTCAAAATTTAAACAAATAAGAAACTCAAGCTCATCATACTATATCATCTATTCAAGACAATTTTTCTTCAACTTTACCTATTTTAGAAGAAGTAGTTTTTATATTGTTTCTTGCAAGTCTTGAACTAGTTTTTCAAGCCATTCTTGATTCTTTTCAAGCAATTCTAGCTGATTTTACTAAATTTGATCTATACATATTTAATCACATTTTTGTAACTCAAGCTCATCAAGCTAACAATCACATAATAGTAACCATTAAAGTTGCTATATCTCACTGTTTTCAGCTTAATAGCATTTCACTCAACTGTTTCAATAAAATAATTCATTTTTCTCAAAGAAGCTCTATAAGCATCAATGAAGGATTTTGTGTCACCAACTCATTAATTCTTATTTCTGCCTCTGTAGACTCTTGCAAATCTTCACTATTTAAATCAATTCTATATTTTGTGTATCTAGGAATAAGTAATGCTCAAGAAGGAATATTTAAAAGAAATCTCAAAACATCCTCGGCTCAATCTCAAAATTCCTTAAAAAACAACATTGATAAATCTCCCCAACTTTGTCTTGAAGTAATATCAAATTGTTTATTTTTAATATCATTTAAATCATTTTCAGTCATCATAGTATATTGTTGAAATTTTTCTTCAACAAAATTTTTTGTTCACTTTTCTCATAAAATATGTTTGTCTAATTTTATTGCATTGGATATATATAAATCAACTCAATTATCTAAATCTATATCTTTATGAATTTTTAAAAACTTTTTTAATCATCATAATGCCATTATTTTACCTATTATATCTTGAATAGTTCTTTTGTAATTTTCTTGTTCTATATCATCTAATCATTTTTGTCAATCTACATCAAAATTTGAAACATTATATTTTGATAAACTATTTGATAATTTTCCTTGTAATGATGATTTCAAAAACGATTTTATTTCATTTTTTTCTGTATCATAAATAGACTCTATCTCAGATAAATCAAAGATATAATCAACAATGTGCTGTAATTTTTCATTACTTATATTTCATTCTTTTATATCCTTTAGCATCATATTAAGATTATCAATATTTTGTTTTTGATAATTTGATCTATTAGGATTATCTAAATTATTTTCTTTATTTTCTAATGCCATAAATTATGGTTATTACTACATATAAATAATAACATAAATTATGTTATTCATCAAATTAAATAATATTTATGACCTTTAAAAATATTTGTTATTTCTATTTTTTGTCTATAATAAAAATACTTTATCATATAATTTATTATGTATGAAAATAAAATCAAAACTTATACAAAGAATAATTATTTGAAAAGCTATTTGAGCAATATTCTGATGAATTGCATTTTTTGTGATACCATACATCTTTAATGATGTAAGTATGTTTTTAAGATTCTGAGTTTGGTTATGGTATATAACATTATGAGCTATTATATGAATATTTTGAATTCTTACATATCATCCATATCTTAAATTGTCTATAAATTTCTGGTTTAGATGAATATTTCTTTGATGATGGATGAACTTTGTTTTATGTTTATTTGCATATAATAGTCTAGTAGATATGATGAAAGAAACTGTTTTTAACTGATACTCACCTTTTTGGATTATAGTAGAATGAATGATTTTCTGAATAATAACAGAGTTTATTGCAACAAAAATATCATGAGAATGAAAAGATTTAATTAAAAAAGATTAGAAAATTTCTAATCTTTTTTTAATAAAGTTTTGTTGTGTCTATTATTACATTATCCTTTCATAAAGACTTAACTTTTTCATAAATCTCTTTTATATAAAAAAGAGGAACTCTTATACATCAATGAGAAGCAGGATTTCAATTCATCCTAGAATCACTTCAATGTAACCATATATCTCAATCGATATGAACAGCATAAGGCATTATAGCTCATCAAGATTTAGTTATATCAAAATCATTTGGATCATCATTTTTTGATACAACTTTTCAATTTTTCTTTATTTTAGGATATGTTGCAGAAAAATGATATTTACCTAGAGGTCTTTCTCAAATTTTTCTAAGTTTTGGAGTATTATGTCAAGAAGCCCCAGGTGATACATAAGTTGCTAAATACAATTTTCAAGATACATAAAAACACAAAATTTTTTGTCAATTAAAATCTGATACGATTATTTCATTTCTATTTCATGAAATTGTTTCAGGAACTTTTCAAAACAAATTCTCATTTATTAAAGTTCATTTTTTATTTAATCAATTATCAACTCAATAATAATCATTCATTCAAAAAACTTTTAACTTTCTTGTTATTGCTTTTGGATAAGCCTTATATCAAAGCATATCATTATAAACTCAAAGTCTTTTTCTTATTTCCGGATCAAGTTTTTCTGTATTTTTTGAATAATATCTTATATAAACATATTCTAATGTTTCAGATGATAAAACACCATCTTTATTTTTTAAGTTTGATTGTATTTCTTTTAATTTAGCATCAAATTGATGAAGATTTTTTATAGAAAAAAATTGCATAAAAAATTCAAGATCATATTTTCAAGCTAGTTTTAATGATTCAACATAAGTTCTACTAACTCTCATTTCTAAATCTATATCTTTAGAATCCTCTTGTACTTTTTTTGTACTACCTTCTTGTTTTTTTCATATTTCACTACCTCAATCTACAATATCTTTAGCTCTTTCACTAGTTTCTGATACCAATTTTTTTGTCATATCAGAACAAGAAGACAAAATTGAATTTAAAACAAACAATCAACCTACAGTTAATAAATTTCTCCTAAATTTATCCATAATTAA
Organism: Candidatus Altimarinota bacterium; assembly: GCA_028692735.1. Lineage (GTDB taxonomy): Bacteria > Patescibacteriota > Gracilibacteria > BD1-5 > UBA6164 > Altimarinus. The sequence continues at coordinate 10,718 of JAQUWS010000025.1, read as the reverse complement.
TTAAATTATTTAGCGACCTTTGTAGATTTCATATATTCTCATATAAAATCTCAAACTAAAGGTGCTTGCTTAACAAATAAACTAGATCAAAAACTTACAATTGTTCAAACATTTAATATACCATCTTTTGAATCTATATATGGTCTATTTCCAACTAAATCAGAAGTGTCTCAATACAAACTTCAATTTACAACCAATTTATTTGATTGACTATAAACTGAAATTATTTTTCATCAAGCTCAAGAAACTGGTATAGATATAAAAGTTCAATTGATTTGAGTTACATTAGATGCAATTATTATATTTCATCATTTAACTACAAATGCAATACTGTCAGAATAAGTTATATTATGGTTTATAAGCAAATTTCATCATTCAACTATATATGTTCTTACTCAAGTTCAAGTAATTGCAGAATTTACAACTAAATCTCAATTCTTTACTATAAATACATTATCAAGTCAATTAAACTTAGATAAAGCATCATTTATATTTTTACTTCAAGAAATGTTAGTTGTAGTTAATTTTGTTACACTACTTTGTGTTTTTGCAGTTTGTCATGAAGAAATTTTTGTTATAGCAGGAACATTTGTAACTGTATTTGTATAACTTGATATATTACTTGAAGAAATTCATGCTCAAGCAAAATTTTTATTTTTATCCTCATTTCAATATCATCAAGAAACAACTTTATTAATATCTGATGTTACATTATTATTTTTTATAAAAGAAGTTCATCATCAAACTGTTGCAACAGCAGGCTTAGAAACCCTAACTTTTAATTTGGAAGCAAAGTAAGCATCTGGATATCATTCAATACTCATTTTTAAAGTCGTATCCTTATAATTAGAACTATCTGTAATTTTTACTCATTTTATATTTACTCAAACTCAATTATTTAAAGATTCAAAAGTTTTTACTACTCAAGGATATAACCATCAAATATTATTAGCACTACATTTATATGAAAATCCCGTATCATTTGTATTTAATAAAACAGAAGAATCAGTATTATAAACACATAATGGAGCATTCATAAATATATCTTCAGAAGAATCATTTCAAACATATGGTAAAGTTCATAAAACTGTAAAAGGATTACTTCAAGCTCAAATAACAAGTTGTCAATATGGACTAAAATATATACTTCATCATCCAGGAAACGTCAAAACAGTTGGTGGTAATGGATTTCAACCTGGATATGTATAATTATGAGTCTTACAATCAGAACTACACCAAACAGGAAAAACTCAGTTAACTTTTTCACACTCTTCCATTTCTCAATGACTATTTGGTCTTTGAACTATTCAATCTCAACAATAACTTGATCCTCATCAACCTCATCATCATCATCAACCTCATCAAGATTCAACTCATAATTTAGTTTTACATGATAAAGACGTTGTGCTAGTTGGATATACAGTAGAACTACCGCTTACAACATAACATGTTGGATTATAAACTTTAGTTACATCATTATAAGTACAATTAAAACTAGCCATTCTTACTGATCAACTTATCAATGTAGGATTTTTTTGTTCAGTAATCGCCTTTACTGAATTATCACCATCTTCATCACAATCAACTCATATTTTTCATACACTTAAACTTCACAAACAAACTACTTCAATTGTTCAAGGAGCTGACATCATCTTTCATTGTCATAATTGCTCTAAATATGGAATACTAATTCTTGTACAACTTGCTGATCATCATCATCATGGAGTTCCCCTAGAAGCATTACAAGAAACAGTACTTGAATTTAAATTACATGTCCGGCTAGTACTTCATCACTGAGCAGGAAAAGCTGGTGGATTTGGACTTGGAGTTCAAGCACTACAAAAAGTAGTACTTCACCAATCTGTATCACTATAAGAAAAAGAATATCATCAAGCAGTTCAACAACTTGGTCAATTTACAGAAGGAATTAAAACTACAGTAGTATCAGTATCATTTACATTTTGATGACTTATTACTCATTCTCAATTTACTGTTGCAGAATTTGTATATCATGCTGTTGTATTTGATTTATCACAAATATATTCAAAATACTCACCTGGATCTAAAACTCAATTTGTATACGATCATGATCATCAAAAAGAAAAAGATGACCACGTACTAGGATAAGTTCAAGGTAGAGTTACACTTCAAGCACAATTTGGAGCTATTGCATCAGTTAATACTAAATTAGTTAAACTTTCAGGTCAATTATTTGTAACCCTTATTTTAAAAATTGCTCAACTTCATATATTTACTGTTTGTGTATCATTTCAAATATTTCAATCTAAATCTGAAGGATTTGCATCTACTTTATCAATTTGTATTGAAGGATTTATACTTGTTGCATTTGCACTGATTGTTGTTAAACAAGAATTACTAGTGACATTTGAATTAACAGTACATCTAGCAGTATAATTTCAAGTATTTGAGAAAACATATGATCATGCACTTGAATTAATTGTATTTATTATAGTTGATCAACTATATATATCTATTCTGTAAGTTGATGCATTTGTAGCATTACAAGTAAAATTTGTTGTTAAAGGTATGTTTCAACTAGTTGGAGTTCCTATCAAACTATTACAAGTCGTAGTACTTTGTGTTTGACAAGTTGAACTACATCAATCTCAGTCAACTTTATTTCAATCATCACAAGTTTCTCAGTGAGTTGAATCTAAAAATCAATCTCAACAAAAAGAAAAAGTAAAATTGTGACATTCTAAAGGATGATTGATTACATTTCACCAATTTCTTTTTGTCTGATCATCTAAATAAGAAGGAGTTGATGACAATACTCAAGAAATATATGGATAATAAAAATAACTACTAGTTCAAGAAGCTAAAGAAAGTTCTTCTTTATAAGCAACATTATAAACAAATTGAACACTTGGTAAATTTGTATTAATTCTTTTCATTGTTGAAACATCACAAATGGATCAGAAATTTTTAAAAGCTCATACATATTGATTATTTCATTGAACAACATTACTCAATCTTCCCCATCAAGTTCAAGCAGAATCCAATTCCTTATAACATCATGAAGATAAGGTATTATTTGCATTTTCCCATATACTTACAATAGATTCTTCGTTTCTTATAAACAATAACTTATTTGCAGATCTAATCAAATCAGTAGGATAGATTTTCAAAGTAGATCAAGTAATATAAATATTTTCATTAACTATTGCTCAAGGACAAGACGTTTGAAAACTATTAGAATCTATTACAGAAATTCAAAAAGCATTATTTACTCCAAAAAAAGTAAATAATCAAACAAGTAATGCTCTATTCATCACTTTGTGATGGAATATCTTTGATATCATTTCCATTATTATTAAGATATAAATCTTTTATAGAATCCTCATAAGTATTATTTTTACTATTATAAAGCAAAAAAGTACTTAATAAAGCTATAAAAATTAAAAAAATTAAAGCATAAATTAATATTTTTTTCTTTTTCTTCATATAAAAAAATTAATTAATAAATCATTTTCCAAGAATCTTTATAATATTGTAACATATTTTTTTCATCTTTTCAAGAAAACGTTAAACTTCATCATAAAGAGTTTATTTCACAAAATATTTTATTTCAAAAATAATCTTCAAAAAACTCTAAAACACCACAATTATCTTTTATAATAATACAAATTTTATTAATAAAGTCAATATGTTCCTTTTTAAGTAACTTAATATCCATATACTGCCAAATAACATCTATTTTATCATAAATTTTCATAGATGATTTTGTAAAAACTTCATCTCATATATTATTAATTCTATTTTTTACACTATAAATATATATCTTATTTTTTACTTGATCATATCTATAATAAATTCTATACTCCTTTTTTATATAAACATATGGGACAATATAAATTCATGTATAGTAATTATTATTGCTTACTGCAAAAAATTTATCTTTAATCATTTCAAGCCTATCATCTGGCAAATCATCTATATCTAAAGCCCTTAATCCATTTCACATATCTCAAAAATTCTGTTTTATTAAAATTCTATTTCAAACTAATTTCTTAACATATTTAAAAAACTCTCTTAATAATTTTGTATTATTATTTTGAAAAAATGGAAAAACTATATTTCAAATAAAGTTTTCTCTATATTCATACAATTTTGAAATATAATATGCTTTATCTATGAAATTCCATTTATCTAACCTAAAATTAAATTTAACAATTTTTATATTTTTATTAATATTTGATAAACTATTTAAGATAAGAAAAAAAGGAGAAGAAAAACTATCCCTAGAAGTCACAAAATAAACTTTTGAATTAATTGTATCTATTACTTGAAAAGAATCATTTTCATAAACATAAACTGCTTCATTGTATATAAAGAAATTATCATCATAAACCCACTTTATACTTGCTAATACTTCTTCATAGTTTTTTTTATTTTTTTCTGACAAAAATTCTATGAAACTTAAAGCTTCTAGAAAATTTGCATCAGAAATTCACTCTTTATTTTTTATTCAAACTTTATTATAATATTTTTCTATCAAACTAGAAATAGTATCTTCTCAATTTAATAGAAGATTGATTTTAGAAATGATATTTCTATATCACTCTCTTGATGTATTATTTAAGAAATAATAAACTTTCATATAAAAATAACTAATATTTAAAATTATTCATCTTCTTGACTTCCTATTTCTGTGTCTGGTCACGAATTTATTGGAGTAGTTGAAACACCATTATCTGTATTTGGTTCTGGTGGAACTGTATTTGGTTCTGGTGGAACTGTATTTGGTTCTGGTGGAACTGTATTTGGTTCTGGTGGAACTGTATTTGGTTCTGGTGGAACTGTATTTGGTTCTGGTGGAACTGTATTTGGTTTTGGTGGAACTGTATTTGGTTCTGGTGGAACTGTATTTGGTTCTGGTGGAACTGTATCTGGTTCTGGTGAATTTTCAGGAATTGTTTTCACTTCTTCTCTATTTACAACTTCATTAGTATTCATTATAGAAAGTCACACTGTATAGTTATCCATACTTGTATCTGGATTTCAAATATCATTTGTAACTTCAGTTACTGATTTTCATTCTCTATTATATGACAAAGATATTTTTCATAAAAGTAAACTAAGTCATGCATTAAAACACTCGTTTCATTCAAATCAAGCATTAAAAGATATAAACTCAGAAGGTTTAATTGCTAAAGTTAAATTTTGTAATCAGTTTTTTGATTTTATCTGATCTAATTTTACCTGAACTCAATAAGGTGTTTTTCAAGTCAAAATCATTTCTATATATTCATTTTTTGTTATAACTAAATCTTTTATAATATCATTATTTTTAAAATTATTGTTTAATTTAATTAGGTTTTCATCAATATAACTTGATACTTTGCTCAATATAAAAACTTTTGCATTATTATCAGTTACTTTTGCATAATCTCAATATAATTGGACATCTACTCATGGAACAATACTTAATCAATGAGATCAATTCTTTGGAGTAGCAGCAACAATAGATATAGCACTAGTCTTTCAATCTCATAATAAATCAGATAACCTCCTACGTTCAAAGTTTCAATTTCAAGATTCTATATCTGTAAAAGCTAGATTTTTAGCACCTAATAAATTATCAATTGAAGCTTGTTTTAATCACTCTTTTGCAAATAAATTACTTTCAGCTTTTGAAACACTTTCAAATAATTTCAAATCTTTTTTGCCAAATGTTATTAAATCCTTATTTGATTGAGATCTAACTTTATTATCTCACCATGTAAGTTTTTGCATATTTGTAGCTAATATTTTCATATTCTCCAAATTCATATTAGTTATTATCTCTTTATTTTTTGTTCAAGAAGAAGTCCTAAATCAAAACAATACAGGATATTGAACAAATTTAGACTTCAAAAAACTTAAATTATTGTCAGTTGGATCTTTTAGAAATCTATCAATATAAGAAAATAAATTTTTTGCTTGAAATCACTTTATTTTTCAACGAACTCATAAATACAATCTTTTTCAAAAATCAGAAGGAAGATTTAATCATAATCAATTGAATTGCTCTGTGATTAATTTCATATTTACATCTTTTTCAGATACCTGTCACTCAATTCACTTTATATCTCACGATACATTATTTGAGGCTACTATTTTAAAAGTATTATAAATATCTGAATTATGTTCTTTTTTTGAAGATATATAAATTTCTTTATTGGATTTTAATATAGTTTCTCAAGTTTCATAATTTTTTTCTATACTAATGGTTCCTTTTGAATCATCACTAACAACAACTTCAACTCACGAGTTAATTACGACCTCTTTTTTATCAGAACTTATTGTAAGTTTATCACTTAAATCAACAGATAAATTTTTTAATCTTCACCTTTGTCTATCATAATCCTTACTTCTTTGTTCAAAAGAAGACCTTCTATATGATCATTGAATATGTTCTATATTTATACCAAGAGATAATAAATTTAATCCAAAAATATATCAAATATGCAATCCGGATAAATTCATTCAACTATTAGCAGATTTTACATTTACATCAAAATCAGAAACAATTGATTTTAACCATGTTGATAAAATTATATTCTTTAATTTTTTATCATTAATAGCTCGTTTCAAAGCATTTGAAAGATGAATTAAATTTGTTTCAAGAACTTCTAAATAAAGTTTTTGTTCATTTGTAGCACCATCTCAAAGAATTTTTTTCATCTCAACAATAGCTTTTTTAATATCTTCAATTCAATTTTCTTTTAATTGTCAATTTTGATCTATCAAATTAGAAAGTAATTTTTTATTTTTAAATATTTGTGCTTCTATAGCATCTATTTTACTATTCCAATTCAAATCTATTGAAGCCATAGTAACAATTTTTCAATCCTTTAAAATATCTTTTCATACTGAAACTCATCAAATAATTTTCCAATTTCATTTTAATTCTCAATCTTGAACTCCTAAATTATCATCTTTAAGTGTAACTCAAGCTTTTCATCAAACTGATAATGGTAATGCTAAACCATCTAGTCATACAGCTCAATTAGCACTAATTCAAGAATCAATAGTATATTTTCATCATTCTCAAAATCTATTTTTTATACTTGCTAAATTTAATCATATAAGTAAATAAGGATGTCATCTCAAAACTTTTTTTTCTGTTTTTGATTCAGACAAAGTCTTTCATAAATCATCAACAACCTTGTTAACTGTAATAGTTTTTATTAATAATAAATTAATTCAAGCATATATCTCTGGACTTGATAATACTGTATATGTCCAATTATCAAGAATTTTTTTTGCATCAGTACTTGTTGCTCATAATCATATCAACTCTTTAAACTTCTCTTTATATTCTTTTGAAGAAGTAAGTTTTTCCTTAACTTTTTCTATAGATTTTAAATCTTCTTTAGCATTTCTTTCTACTTCATTATATTGCTCTTGATTATTTAAAGTAACTGATTCCAAATCCCTTGTTTGTGAAATCTTTCATAAAGAAATTTGTTGGAATTTCTTTAATAAATCCTTAACTTTATCATTGTTTCAAGAAGAAAAAATAGAATCAACCTTTGCTTTTCAATTTTGATTTCAAGGATATACAACTTCAGCAATTAAATCTTTAAGTTCTCAAACACTACTTACTCTTTCTTTTAATTTATTATATATTTGTAATTCTCAAACTATTTTTGATTGAGACCATTCTCATGAAGTAAATAATCTACTGAAAAATCAACTATATGTTTTACTATTTTTTCATCTTAAAAATCAATCTGGTTTAGCTCATTGATCAACTCATCAAAAATCAGAAATATATCAAAGTAAAGAATTTAAATTTGATATATTAAAATCTCCAACTTTTTCACTATTCAATACATCTACTTTATATAAACTTCTTAAATCATTTCTTTTTGTTTTTGAAATTTCTTTACCTTTAGTTATTGCAAAAAAGTCATCTCATAATTGATCCATCATAAACCTAGCTAAATCAACTATTTCTCAATTTCACTTTGAAGCTCAAAATAGATAAAACTTTGAATTTTCTTTAAACCTTTTAATTTCATCATCTAGATTCTCTTCTCAATCATCTCAACTTATAGAATTATGAGATAATATATAATAAAAATATTTACTAAGTTTTTTCATAAAATCTACAAACTCTGGATTCATTTTATCTCACAATAATCAATCTTTTAAAGAATTAATTGCAGAATTTATATCCAATTTATTATATTTTGTTCATTCATAAAGAGCTTGTATATGCCTTCCAGAAGAATTCATATTATTGGAATTATTCTCATTTTCTAAAAAATCTTTTAATGTAATCAAATCATCTTTTGTTTTTTCCTTTATATTTTGTTTTTCTTCATTTATCAATCTTACAATTTTCCTTACAGCAGCTCATTCATTTGTAAAAACACTTCTTATATCATCTTTTTCTAATTCACTTTTATTATTTTTTGATTTAACTTGATTTAAAAATTTTTTTATAAAATCCTTGTGTTCATCGTTATAAAGATTTATTTTTCAATTTAGAATAATCCTAGACATTTCAGATAAATCAGTAGTTTGTAAATCCTCTTTTGTTAATGGTTGTTCTTTTCTATCCATAGGATTGTTTCAACTTTCAAAATTATCCATAAAAAATATGTTATTATATAAATTAATTACATATATAATAACATATTAATTTTTTTTCGTCTACAAATACATATTGACTATATTATAATTTATTTTTTAATATTTAAAATAAGAGATTAGTATTTTCAGTATCATTAATAAATCATGTTAAATATTTCATTCAGTTACTGAAGTCTCATTCTCTTGATTTTCAGTCATTGAAGTCTCATTTTTTTCACTTTGAAATGGAACATCTGTTGATTCAGATGTATTTTCTGGTAAAGTCTCAGTTCATGTTTCAGCTCATGTTTCATATAAAGGTTGAGTTGATGAAATCTCATTTTCTTGATTTTCAGAAGTTTCTTGTTCTTTAGTAAAAATAGCTTTTAACTCAGTTAATTTAAGTTTTGCTAATTCTATTACATTTGATTCATCTGTAGATAACTGTTCTTTTCTACCCATAGAATTGTTTCAACTTTCAAAATTACCCATAAAAAATATGTTATTATATAAATTAAGTACCTATATAATAACATATTGAATTTTTCTAGTCAATAAATAAATATTGACTATGTTATAATTTATTTTTTAATATTTTTATAGTAAAAAATTATCAAAAATACTTAAATAATAATCATTTAAATTTTTCTCATCTTCTCATCTATAACACAAAGTTGCTGACATTGGATTAACTTCAAAAAATATATATTTTCAATCAACAGTCTTTCAGAATTCCAGAGTTCACGTAGAATATTCCAACTTATCCAAATATTTTTTAGCTAATTTTATAACATCCTTGTAATTATTCCAATCAGAATTTTTAACATATTCCCATTTTAATTTAACATTTTTATAATATTGAAAAGTTGATGAGTTAACAATTTCTTCAAAAGACGATAAAATTTGTTTTCTTTTAAAAGAAAATAGCTTTATCTTTCATCAATATTTTGTAAAATAAAATCTATATTCATCTTCAAAATTATAATATGGCGTTATATAAATCCCTTTATAATGCAACTCTGTATTTGTTAATCAATTTACAAATTTTTCTTTATTTATTGAATCATCTCTATCCAAGTCAATAACATAAACTCATTGTCATGCACAAGAAAAATCCTTTTTTATTACTATTTTACTTGAAAAACTTGATTTAATATAATTTATAAAATTATCATAATTATCTTTTTTTATATTATATGGAATAATTATATCTCAGATATAATTTTTTCTTTCGTTATACAATGAATTTAAAGCATAAAACTTTCACTTTCAATATACAAATGAATTTTTATTATTAGTTTTTTTCATCACACCTCATTTTTTTTCAATTATTTTTGATAAAATAAAAAAGAATGGATTATTCCAATTAATTCACCTCGTAGAAAAAAATCAAACATTTTTTGTTTCTAATTTATAAACATTTCCATTTTCAATTTTATATAAATCATCATTTTTTATAAATAATTCTGTGTCTGATAAAACCTCAATATTTTCTTTTTTATATCCTTTCTTTTTCAAATAATTAAAAAAAAGAAACAATTCAAAAGTAGCCAAATCAAAAACTCTTCAATCATAAGTTTCTCACATCTTCATTGAATAATCCCATATTCTAAAAATATTTTTTTCATCAAAAAGAAAATGAAATTTAAATATTTCACCTTCTTTCTCCAAATTATCCAGATTTATATAAATTTTTTTATACATTTTTTTTATATTATTTTTTTTATTCTGAAGTTTGAGATGGAGGATTATTATCTTCAGTACCATTAATAGGCAATGTTCAAACATCTCATGTTGTTGAAGATTCTGACTCAGTTGTCGTATTCTCATCCTCTTGAGTCGTTGTTGTTTCACCTTCTTGAGTTGTCGTATTCTCATCCTCTTGAGTCGTTGTTGTTTCACCCTCTTGAGTTGTCGTATTCTCATCCTCTTGAGTCGTTGTTGTTTCACCCTCTTGAGTTGTCGTATTCTCATCCTCTTGAGTCGTTGTTGTTTCACCTTCTTGAGTTGTCGTATTCTCATCCTCTTGAGTCGTTGTTGTTTCACCTTCTTGAGTTGTCGTATTCTCATCCTCTTGAGTCGTTGTTGTTTCACCCTCTTGAGTTGTCGTATTCTCATCCTCTTGAGTCGTT
>JAQUWS010000024.1:16653-21066 GCA_028692735.1 Candidatus Altimarinota bacterium | reverse complement strand
TAATCACATTATCAAGATATTTTTGAATTGAGTTTGACATAATACAAAATAAAAAATAGTATATATTTCTAGTATAACTACTTTTTTATTTTTTCAATTATTTTTTAAAGTTTATTTTAATTGTTTAAAAATTACTAAAACCCACTCTGCAACTCAATCAACCTATAATACTTTCATTTAAGTTTCAACAATTCCTTATGACTTCACTCCTCATTAACCTTTCAATCTTCTATATAAAAAATCTTATCTGAAAATTTTACTGTTTGTAACCTATGAGCAACAACTATAACTGTTTTATGTTTAAATAGATTATTCAAAGCCTCACTTACTTCATCTTCATTGAAACTATCAAGAGCAGAAGTTGGTTCATCCAAAACTATTATATCAGGATTTTTTAGCATTATCTTAGCAATTGCAAGTCTTTGTTTTTGTCATCAAGATAATTTAATTCACTTTTCTCAAATTTCTGTTTCAAGTTTTTTTGGTAAACTATATATAAAATCACATTTTGATAATTTAATTACTTCATCAACTTTATTTTCTTCGGGAACTCAATCCAAAGCATAAAATAAATTTTCTTTAATTGTTCAATCAAAAACAGAAGGTTCCTGACTAAGATATCAAATGTGTTTATAATATGTTCTAAGTTTTATTTTTGATAATTTCTGATTATCTACAATCACATCTCAACTTTTTGGAGATATATATCAAGTTAATAATTTAACCAATGTACTTTTTCATCATCAACTTATTCAAACAAAAGCATATTTTTTTCATCACTCCAAAAACAAATTAAATTTTTCAAATACTTTTGCTTTTTCATTGTAAGAAAAAGAAACATTTTTAAATTCTATATCACCATTTTTATATAAAAAATCTTTATTATCAGGATTTTCCTTGTATTTTGGAATTGTATCAAAAACATCTATTAACTTTTCTATATCTATGTAATACTTAAAAACCTGTTTTACATACATTCTTATCTGCCGAGTATATTTTGACAAAATCTGTAAAATCCAAGCTAGTAAAGTAAAATTAGCTATTTCATATTTTCAAGTCAAAACACCAACTCAAACACCTAAAAATAAAATAACAAAAGATAAACTTATAAACATATCAGCTCATGTTTCAAACATCCTTTTTCTCATATTTCACCTCCACCATAAATCCTCTAATTCACTAAATATTCCAGATATTTCATCTGTTTCATGAACAATTTTTTGATTTTGAAGTACTTCAAATTTAGACATAAGTATTTTAACTTTTTTTCAATCAATAACCACTTTTAACTCTTTTGATCTTTTTCTAATCTTAAAAAGCTGTTTCAATCACTTCCAATAAAAAAACAATATTATCAAAAAAAGAAAAATAGCTCAGATAAAATAATAAATATTTGGAGATTTGATTAAAATTAATACAAGTATATAAATTATTGCAAAAGATTGAACAAATATATCAATATATATCATAAAAGAATCCACAATTGAAGTAACTCAAGTAAAAATTATATTATTCATCTTTCACGTACCATATTCCTCAACTTTTGTATTATCAAGCAAAACATATTCTGATAAGTACTTATTAGTAAACTCCTTATCCAAAGAAATAACTAATTTTCAATCAAAAGAATCCCTAAACAAAAATAAAATAACATTGAGTAAAGAAAAAAAGATAAAAATAAAAGTCCAAAAATAAACTCAACTTATATTTTGGACTTCCACACTTGATATAATTGAAGAAACTATGTAAACTATAAAAACACTCCAAAATGCTTCATAAGCAGAAATAAATAAGTAAATATAAAAATTCACTTTTGTATAATCTATACAAGACTTAAGCAACCCAAAATATTTCTTATACCTTTTTAACATAATATTTTAATAATCTGATTTTTTTATAGTTCATACAAAAAAACTAAAAATATCACCTATAATACATAACTCCCACAAAAAAACAAAAGAAGTTTTTCAATATTTGAAAACTTCTAGAAACCATGGGGTCTTAGGGTGAGCAACTATAGTGAGTACATCTAGAAAGCACTAAACATACCTAACTGAAATTTGCTCCCCCTAAAACTTTTGTTACTTTTGGTTACAAAAGTAAGCAGTAATTGCTTCTTTTTTAATGGAAAACTTATTTTTATGATTCTGAAACGAGTTCAGAATGACAATATAGAACAATATAAAGAAGATTCCCGACTTCTCGGAAATAACATTCAATTAACTTTTTATTATTGTCATCTCAAGTAAAGTCGAGAGATCTACCGAAGTGTTAAAAAATTTTTTATGTATATTTATTTGTATATGCAAAGTACAGATTTCTCCACTACGGTCGAAATGACAATATAGATACATAAAAATTCCCGCATTTGCGGGAATAACATTAATTTTATATAATCTTCTAAATTATTTCATGATTAAAAAACTATTCTCTTTTCAATATTATCTATTCACTAACTTAAAACCCACTCTGTAAATCAAGCATTTTTTTATACTTTCAATTTAATTTAATAAGCTCTCTATGAGTTCAATCCTCAACTACCATTCAATTATCAAACAAAAGAATTCTATCAGCTTCTTTTACTGTTTGTAATCTATGAGCAATTACTATTACTGTTTTTCATTTAAATAAATTATGTAATGCTATGTTTATCAATTCCTCATTAAAACTATCTAAAGCAGAAGTTGGTTCATCAAGAAGTATTATATTTGGATTTTTTAGCATTATTTTAGCTATTGCAAGTCTTTGTTTCTGTCATCAACTAAGTCTAATTCATCTCTCTCAAATTTCAGTTTCAAGTCCCTTTTTTAATTCATATATAAATTCACATTTTGATAATTTTATACACTTATCAAGTTCTTCCTTAGATGGTTTTTCTTTTAATGCATATGTCAAATTTTCTAAAATAGTTCCATCAAATACTGAAGGATCTTGAGTCAAGTATCAAATATGCTTATAATAATCTGACAATTTAATTTTTGATAATTTCTGTCAATCTATAATTACATCGCCAGAATCTACTTTCATATATCAAGCTAAAAGTTTTATAAGAGTTGATTTTCATCATCCCGATTCTCATACAAAAGCTATTTTTGTTCATCAAGTTATATTTAAAGAAAAATTATTAAATATTTTAGATTTATCATAAGCAAAGTTTATATTTTTTATTTCGATATCTCAATTTTTAAAAATATATTCTTTTTTATTTTTTTCATTATCATTACCTTTTTCACTTATTTTTTCAATAAGTTCATTCATCTTTTCTATATGTATATAACTATCTGAGAATTTTTTTGATAATTCTATTGCTGTTCTTATTTGATTTCAAAGTAAAGTTGCAAATCAAGTAAAAAGTACAAAATCTCATAATGTAGAACTTCAATTAAAAATCAAATAAGAAAAATATAAAGCAGTAGATAATAATAAAATATTTACAAAATATTCAATTCAATCATAACTAAATCCTTGCCAAATTTTTTCTCTTATTTTATAATAATACCATTCATTGTTTTTTTCAAATATTCTATCTATCTCTTCATCCTGTTTATTATTTTGAAATATTTCAAACTTATTCATTATATGTAATATGATAATTCTATCTACTTCTGTATCAACAATCTTGCATTTTCTTCTCCATTTAATAGCCTTTGGATAAAATATAAGTCACCATAATATTGAAAAAATTAAAACAATAATTCAAACAAACATTACATATATATTTACTTTTCAAATTGTATAAAAAACAATTACAGTAACAAAAATTCTATTTGAAACACTCCAACTTACTTCCAAAATTAAATCAGTCCAAGACCATAATCATTTTTGTATTATTGATATAATTCTTCAAGTTCAAATTTTTTCTATTTCATTATTATTTCATTTAAAAAAAACGGACATCAAATCTTTATATGCAGAAGAATGAGTATCTCTTATAAGTCAAAAAGGAAAAATTTTATAAAATGTTCTTATAAAAAACCGAACACTTATTACAATAAAACAAATAATAGAATGATATTTTACTTTTTCCCAATCATTCACTTCAATTGCATTGGTTATATATTTTAAAAATATAACTAAATATGTTGATACTAAAGCCCCTATAAATCAACATATAAGAGAAGCCACAAAATTAAACTTTGAATATTTTATAGGATATAAAAATTCTTTTATTTTTTGAAAAAATGATTTTGTTGTAGACATATATTACTTTATATAATTATATAATGTTCTAAATTTAAAACCCACTTTGTAAATCAAGCATATTTTTATAAACTCATTTCTTTGCCACAAGCTCTCTATGAGTTCATCTCTCAATCACTTTTCAATCTTCAATCAAGATTATATCATCCGCTTCTTTTACTGTTTGTAATCTATGAGCTATTACAATTACTGTTCTTCACTTAAACAATCTAT
>JAQUWS010000024.1:0-16553 GCA_028692735.1 Candidatus Altimarinota bacterium | reverse complement strand
AATCATTTCAAAAAATTTCCACACTTCACTTTTGAGGTCTTAAATATCAAGCCAATATTTTCATCAAAGTTGTTTTTCATCATCATGAAACTCAAACCAAAGCTGTTTTCTTATTTCACTCTATTTCTAATGAAAACTTATTAAATATTTTTTTATCAGTATAACCATAAACTATATCTTTTATGATTATCTTGTCTCACTTTATACTAAAAATACCTCATTTATCATATCACTTTATAGGAGTTAAATTTTCAAAAGTTTTCCAAAGAAGTTCCAAAGAAGCAAATTTCCTTAAAATCATCCTTACGATATCAAAAAAGTTTTTTAATGCTATTTCTGTCAATGAAATAATTGTTATAAAAATCGTAAGTTCTGCAAAAGATGCAGTTTTATTATAAATCGTATAAGACATATAAAAATACACTCAAACTCTAATAATTAAAAATATTATTCTAGGAATTTCATCAACAACAGTAAATCAAATATTAACAGGGTATTGATACTGCTTAGCTAATTCATAATTATTACCTATTTTTGATAAGAAATTTTTCAATCAATTATTTTGCATTAATTCATTTTTTGACATAAGAGCAATCACTGCTTGATGTTCAGCCTCTTTTTCAACTTCCTTTCTAAGTAACCTTTTATCTCTCATATAGATATTTGCTTCATATGAGATTATTCACCCTAAAAAAATCAATACCAAACTTATAAAACCTCACAAAATATTTATAGAAAAAACTGTATAAATAGCATAAAATAAAAATAACACTCCATACAATCAATTTTGTCATAATTCAAAATGCATGTCCATCCAATCGCCAACTCAATTTTTTAGTATTGAAATAAACCTTCAAGTTCCTATCTTTTCTACTTCATTTCATTCCGCATTTATAAATATGTTTAAATATTTTTTATAATAATAATCTGATCAATCAAAATAAACTCATGTCCATCACCATTTATAAGTCAAAAATCTTCCTCATGATAATATAAGAGTTCAAACTAAATATATAACTATAAATTTTACAAATTTTTCCTGATTATTATTTTCAATTGCTTTCAATATAACTTTAAGGATTTCAATAGAAAACACACTAAACACAAAAGCATAAACACCCTCAAACATATTTTGAAGGTGAATTTTTGGCATCACTCTTACCGGCTCAAAAAATTTCCTACTTGTCTCTAAAAATCACATAATAAAAAACAAAAAACTCTAAATCTCAAAAAAATATCACTTATAATACACAAGTCCCAGAAAAAAACAAAAAAACTTTTATCTTTGTCATCCTGAACTTGTTTCAGGATCTTTAATAATTAAAATTTCTCGTAATACCACAAATAATCTTATTACAACTATTCCTATTTTTCACTAAATTGTAATTGAAAGACAAAACAATTCTTTCCTCAAAAAAATGCTCTGTGATACATACTCACACTTACCTCCGCTTCAGGGATTTTTAAGGGGATGAAATCCCTTAAATTCTTTTGTGGATTTTATCCTCGTGCTTGACACGGGGATTTGGAATCAAAAGTAAAGAGAATAAGCTTAGCTATAATTTAAATTGCTTGTATTATAGATCCTGAAATAAATTCAGGATGACAAAAAGGGAAGATTCCACCCTTCAGTCAAAATAACATTCAATTAAGTTTTTATTATTGTCATCTCGAGTGATATCGAGAGATCTGCCGAAGTGTTAAAAAATATTTTATATAATTTATTTGTATGTGCAAAGTACAGATTTCTCCACTACGGTCGAAATGACAACTTAAAACACTATTCACTATTAATTATTCACTATTCACTAATTTTATATCTTCCAATTAAAAAACTGAGAAAGCTCTAATCTCTCATGATCAAACCTAAAAAGTTTTCAATTCTTCTTCAATCTATCAAGCACTCAATCAACTATTTTCTTTGAAACATCTTCTCAATAAATATTTTCTCATCTCATTTCATTATTGTTTATTGCTCATTTGATAATACTAGCAATTAAATTTGAATTTACTGGTGGTGCAATTACATTTGTCCCAGCCAAAATAGTCTCAGTTCTATCACTTCAAAACCTTATAGTTACACAAGGAACTCAAACTATATTTGCTTCTTCTTGCATACTTCAACTATCAGTTACTACAGCTCAAGCTTGAGATATCATATCTATTACCTCATGATGATGAGCAAGAGCTTTTCAGTATGCAAAATTATCTTTATATTTTACTTTTAATTCTTCTATATCATCTCTCAAACCATAATTATCAATTGCAAACTCAGAAGCATAAAGTCATAAAAAACAAACATAAACTCAATCTTGCACTAGTTTTTTTATAGCATGATAAATAGCTAAAAATCTTTCTTTTATCTCACAATTTTCTCTTCTATGAATAGTAATAAATATAAAAGGTTTTCATTTCATATTTGGATACATCTCAAAAGCCTTTGATGTAGAAACTTTTGTTTTTGAAATCTTTATAGCATCTGAAACTGTATTTCAAACAACCTCTATATTTTCTTTTGGAAATCATTCATTTTGTAAAGTATTTCTATAAAGCTCAACTGGTGCAGCAAAATATCAAGTACTTGCTTCAATTCATCTTGTGTCAAATTGTTCAGGATAAGGTTCTATACTTCAAAGTTCATAAATTGAAAAATCCATAAGTTTTTTACGATATTCAACAAAATCAAATTTTCAAGCATCAAAATCTTCAAACAATGATTTAAAAAACTCTCTGTTTGGAGTATATGTTCTTATTCAAGCTTCCACATGAACAACAGCAAACTTATTTAAAAATGCTGCCTTATCAGCAGTAGTTGCAGTCAAAGTATCACCGTGAACATAAGGAACTGGTATTTTTTTACAACTTGCAAATTCAACAAGTATATTTCATAGTCTTTCTATAATCAAGCTATATTTTTTATGAATTGGTCAAAATATATTTAAATTTATATCTACACTCATCCCAAACTCATTTAAAACTCACTCACTTAAGTTATAATCATAATGTTGTCCTGTATGAATAAGCACAACCAATTCTCATCTATTTTTTAATTCTATATATAAAGGTGCTTGTTTTATGATATCTGGCTTAGTTGCTATCATTATAATATGCACATATTTTTGCTCAGATTTTTCTATATCTTGCCAAAATCAATCTCTCACCATTATTTCCTTTTCATCCATAAATTAAATGTAATTTATTAAAGTGTGTAAATATTAAATTGTGTCATTACCAAGAAATCAGGTATATTCCTTGTTTTTCACTTTATTGTCATTCCTGTGAAAACAGGAATCTATCAAATCACAAGTACTTCTTTATTTCTCTTAAGACACAATTAAGTTTTGTATTTAATATTATGTTTTATCTTACTATAGATCCTGCAAACTTGCTTCAGGATGACGAATACTATAATAAAAAACTATTCACTATTCACTATTAATTATTCACTAACGCCTAACACTCCTCCTCATCTGGTCAACATTTGATAACTGATGCTGAAACTAACATATCATCTTCTCATTTAATTTTAGTTAAAATAACTCATTGAGTTACTCTTCATGTTACTCTTACTGATGAAAGAGATAATTTAATTGTTTGTCAGTCTTTACTCATAAGAAGCACTGATGATTCTTTTAATTCTTCTTCACTTAATACAGTAGCACTTATTAGTTTTCAAGTTTTTGGAGTTACATTCATAGCTTTTACTCAACTTCATCATCTTCATTGACTTCTATATCATTCTAAATCAGAAATTTTTCACATACCATTTTCAGTAACTATAAACAAGTACTTAGCATCCTTTGATACAATTGTTACTTCTATAACCTGATCATCTCATTTTATTTTGATTCATCTAACTCATGCGGCAGCTCTTCACATAGGTCTTACATCATTTTCATCAAATTGTATAGCTTTTCATAAATGTGTAGCTATAAGTATGTTATCATCTCAACAAGTAGTTTTTACCCAAGCAAGTTCCTCTCATTCTTTAAATTTCAAAACTATTAATCAGCTTGTTCTTATATTTTTAACTTCACTCATAGCCAATTTCTTAACTGTTCAAGCATTTGACACAAAGAATAAATACTTATTTTTTTCTTCAGTTATATCTAAAACAGCGGCAACAGTCTCTTCTTTTTGTAAAGAAAGTAAATTAACTATAGCCTGTCATTTTGCTGTTCTTTGTGTTTCAGGTATTTCATAAGCAGGTAAAGTAAATACTCTTCATCTACTCGTAAAGAAAAGTAAATCGTTATGATTTGTTGTTGGAACAATTGTTTGAATTTCATCATCTTCTTTAGTAGCTGTAGTTATTCATCTTCCACCTCTCTTTTGTAATCTAAATGAACTTGCTTTTATTCTTTTTACATAATTATTTTTTGTCAAAACAATAACAACTTCTTCATTTGGAATAGTATCCTTTGGATTAAATTCACCTATCTTTCAAGAATTAATTCTAGTTCTTCTTTCATCAGCAAAATGATCTTTTATATAATCAAGTTCATCAATAATTATATTAATAACTCTTTCCGGTTTAGATAATATATCTTTTAAATCTGTAATCAAAAGCATTTTCTCTTCAAGTTCATCTTCTATTTTCTTTCTTTCAAGTCATGCAAGTTTTGATAATTGCATATCCAAAATAGCATTAGCTTGTAGTTCAGAAAAAGAATATTGACTCATCAAGTTTACTCTTGCTTCATCTTTTGATTCAGATCACCTAATTGTTTTTATTATAGCATCAATATGATCTAAAGCTTTTTTCAATCATTCTAAAATATGTGCTCTTGCTTCAGCAATCTTTAATTCATAAATTGTTCTTCTTGTTACTACTTCTTTTCTATGCACTATAAAATCTAAAAGAATTTCCTTTAAATTATATAATTTTGGTTGCATTCATCTATCTCACAAAGCAATCATATTATAACCAAAACTTGTTTGAAGAGGTGTAAGTTTATAAAGTAAATTTAATATTTTCTTAGGAAAAGCATCTTTTTTTAATTCAATTATTACTCTTACTCATTCACTTGCAGATTCATCTCTTATATCATGAATTCACTCAATTTTTTTCTCTTTTACTAAATCAGCTATTTTCATTATAAAATTAGCTTTATTTAATCCATAAGGAATTTCAGAAATATTTATATATTTTCTTCATTTACTATTTTCTTCAATATTTGCTACTCATCTCATAATAACGGATCATCTTCAAGTAGAATAAGCTTGTAAAATAGCATCTTTATCATAAACAATTCAACCTGTTGGGAAATCAGGTCATTTTACAAATTGCATTAAATCTTCTACTGTTACATCATCAACTTCAGGAACTTTTAAAAGAAATTCCAAAGCTTCTATTAATTCTCATAAATTATGTGAAGGAATATTTGTAGCCATACCAACAGCAATTCACATAACTCAGTTCATCAAAAGTTCTGGTAATCTAGTTGGTAATACTGAAGGTTCTTTTCTTGTAGCATCATAATTATCTCTCCAATCAATGGTTTCCTTATCTATATCAGACATCATAAATTCAGCCAGTTTTGTCATCTTAGCTTCAGTATACCTCATTGCCGCTGCACCATCTCAGTCCATTGAACCGAAATTTCATTGTCAATCAACCAAAGGATATCTCATAGAGAAATCTTGTGCTAACCTTACCATAGCCTCATACACAGAACTATCACCATGTGGATGATATTTTCAAAGAACATCTCAGACCACTGTTGCTGATTTTCTATATTTTGCACTTGCTTTTAGTCAAATTTCATCCATAGAAAATAGTATTCTTCTATGAACAGGCTTTAATCAATCTCTTACATCTGGTAAAGCACGAGAAATTATTACACTCATAGCATAATCAAGATAACTCGCTTCTATCTCACTATTGATATCTTTTGCCTCATCTCAAACATATGTGATTTTATTATCAATCGTTAAAGAAGTTTGAGTGTTATTATCTAATGAACTATTTTCTTCATTATTTTGTCATTCAACACTATCTTTTTCAATTTCATTATTATCACTCATTTATATAAATTTAAAAAATAATTTGCCAAATTCTATCCAATTTTATCTATTTTTCAAGAATAAATATTTTTTTTAATATAAAATTAAGCTAATTTTTGACACTTAAAAAAAATTATGATACCATTTAATTTGCAAATACAAAAATAATTTACTTTTTAACAACTTTGTATGACAAAAACAAAAACAAAAACAAAAAAAATTCTTGCAATATTTGCAATTGCTACATTAACTTTTAATAGTACATACGCAGCAACACAAATTGGTACTTGAAGCGTAACATGACAAAGCTCATTTGATAGCGCTGTAATGTGGGATGATACTATTCCTTGATTAGCTACAGGTTCTGTTAATGGAATCACTGTAACAGCAAAAGTTTTACCTACTCTAAATATGGTAATATCTACTTGAGCTATTGATTTGGGAATATTAAATGCCGCAGCATATTCTACAGGATCTTTAGATATAGAAATATGAACAAATGCATCAAATTGAGCTACAGTAAGTGCTAAATCTACTCAAGGTTGATTACATAGTGCAAGTAATGGTTCTTCTATCAACGACACTACAACTGATGGAATAGCTGAAAGTTATAAATTTTCATCAGCGTTAAACGCAGCTTCTGATTCTTCAGTTGCATGATACACTCACACAGCTGCATTAGATTCTGAAGTTAATAATACAACTAGTTCATATACTCTTTACACTACAAATAAACCAGAATCTTCTAGTTGAGTAAATGATGTAACTTTCTTTGTTAGTGCAAAAATAGATGAACAAACTCCTGCAGGAATGGATTACAATGATACTGTAACTATAACAGTTGTTTGAAACTTCTAAAAATAAATTTAAAATACTAAAAAACATAGATAAATCTATGTTTTTTTTTGATTTTTAATAAAAAATTAATATATTTTTTTAAGTATTTTTATTAATAACAAAAAATATTTAAATATATGAAAAATAAATTATTAAAAACTCTAGTGTCTATATTAACAATTACTTCAATTTTATGATTATTTTTAAATAATTCATATGCTTGAGTTGATTTAACAGTATCTCCAATAAAATATGAGTTTACACTAGATAAATGACAATCAGAAACAAAAACAATAAAATTATTTAATAACACAGAAACAGATCAAAATATACATATTACGATTAGAAATATAAAATGAACAAAAGATAACTGAGAACCTATATTTGAAAATACTACAACTCAATCAGCAAATTCTATTGCAAACCGGGTAACTCCATGAATAAGCAATTTTACGATTCAAGCATGATCAAACTTAGATATACCATTTACTTTAACAATTCCTAACAATGCTACACCTTGATGAAATTACGGAGCAATATTTTTCAATACTGAAAAATATTGAAACTGACAAATAAAAATACAAAATCAAATTTGAGTACTAATATACAATAAAGTCCCTTGAGATACAGAAGCTGAATGAAATATAGATAATATAACTATTCATGTATCAAACTGATGATGGTGATGAGTTTTACCAGATAATTCAACAGATAATTCTGATTCAATATGAGAAAAAATAAAAGATTTCATATTATGAGATGATAATAATAACACAAATACAAATGCTGATAATAATAACTCTGACACAAATAATGAAAATACTGATACAAATTCAACAACAAAAGAGCCAAAAAATGATTTAAATTCAGCTACTGATAACTGAAACCAAAATTCTAATAATAATCAAAATACAAACCCAGATTTTAGTGTAGATTTTTCAATTGATTTTTCAAATAAATGAAATGTACATATAAAACCTACATGAAAAATTGAAATTGTGGATGAAAATTGAAATGTATTAAAAAAAATATGAAAAGAAAGTATAAAAAATGAAAATTGAGCAATCATTTGAAATAAAGTAGTTGATTATATTCCTATAAATGATGAAGATTGAAATGTTTTTCCAAATGAAAATAGAATCTTTAACCAATGTTGGAAATGATTTGCATATGAAACATTAGATGACCAGTGAGAAAAAACAATAAAGTATTATAATCCAAATGAGTATTATTCTAAAGATACAGATAAAAACTGATGATACTTAATGCCATGGCAAAGAATATGTTCAAGAATAGTAAACAAAAAATTAACTGCAAAAATTGATATAAAATACACTGATCCAACATGAAAAGAGGTTGAATTTAATTCAGCAAAAGATTTCAATATATCATATGAAGAAAAATATATTGGACTAAACTGGTATGTAATAATCCCTTGAATTTTAATATTTTTTATCTTTTTCTTTATCATACTATTTAAAAGAAGAAAAAAAGAAGAAAAAGAAGAAAAAATTATTTATAAAAAAGATACACCAAAAAAAGAGGAAAAAGAGGAAAAAGAGGAAAAAGTTGAAGAAAATCCAAAAAGAACTATCACAAGAAAAAAGAAAGAAGAAAAAATTGAAACAAAAGAAATAATTCCTGAAAACAAAGAAAAACCTAAAAAAACAAAAATTAAAACAGAAAAAGAAACAATCAAAAAAGAAAGAAAAACTACAACAAAACAAAAAGAAACAACTACTAAAGAAGAAAAACCAAAAAGAACAAGAACAATAAAAAAAACTTAAGAAAAATTTCTTAAGTTTTTTTTATGCTTCTCTTATACTACTTGCAACAACTGAAGCAACTCATATATCAAAAACAGAAGGAATTATTTTATATGGAGTTGGATTTTCTACATAAGAAGCTAAAGCTGTAGCTGCATTTAATTTCATTTCATCAGTAATCTTGGAAACTTTTTTTTCTAAAGCTCCTTTAAATATTCATGGAAAAACCAAAACATTATTTAATTGATTAGGATAATCACTTCTTCAAGTAGCAACAATTTTAGCTCATGCTTCATAAGCTTCCTCTGGCATTATTTCAGGAACAGGATTAGCCATTGCAAATATAATAGAATCTTCTTTCATAGTACTAACCATTTCTTTTGTCAATACTCATGGTGCTGAAACTCATATAAACAAATCTCTTCATTTTACAGCATTCTCAAGTCATCAAATTATACATTCAGTACTTGTTGGATCAAGTAAACACGCTGTATTAGTTATATTTGTAAGCATTTCTTTTACTGGATTCAAATCAGTTCTTCATTTATGAATTGTTCACTTAGTATCAACCATAACTATATCTTTTACTCAATAAAGTAAAAGTAATTTTGTTATAGCAACTCAAGCAGCTCAAACTCAATTTACAACAACCTTTAACTCTTCTTTTTTCTTTCATGTAATCTTCAAAGAATTTATTATTCAAGCCAGACATACAATAGCAGTTCAATGCTGATCATCATGAAAAACAGGAATATCTAATTCTTCTTTTAATCTGTCTTCTATCTCAAAACATCTTGGTGCACTTATATCTTCTAAATTAATCCCTCCTAATCACGGAGATATATATTTAATTGTTTTTATAATTTCCTCAGTATCTTGAGTATCTAAAACAATTGGAAAGGCATTAACTCAAGCAAATTTTTTTAATAACATACATTTTCATTCCATAACAGGCAAAGATGCCTCGGGTCAAATATTTCATAATCATAAAACAGCACTACCATCGCTTATTACAGCAATTGTGTTTGATTTTATCGTATAATCATAAACTTTCATTTTATCTTTATGTATTTCTCTACAGGGTTCAGCAACTCAAGGAGTATAAGCCAAACTTAAGTCCTCTTTTGTTTCTAAATCCATCTTACTCATTACTTCTATTTTTCAAGACAATTTCTTATGTAATTCCAAACTTTCCTTAAAATAATCCATTTGTTATTTATTTATAAAATAATATAAACAAATTATAGATATTATTTATTTTTTTTCAAAAATTTATTATTTTTTTTTGAAAAAACGAGTAAAGAATTTGTTTTTATCGGTTTTTTGTTTATAATACTAATAATTTTTATAACAACTGTATTATGACAAAAAAATATGAAAAAAGTTCTTGAGGAATTGTCTATCGTAAAACTAATTCCAAAATAGAAATTTTATTACTTAAATGGAAAAATTCTAAACAACAAGAAGAATATGTTATCCCAAAATGACACATTGAAGATTGAGAAATAGCAAAAGAATCAGCTATAAGAGAGATAAATGAAGAAACTTGACTAAACCAAGAAGACCTAGAAGTCATCAAATTTATAACTAAAATAAACTATACTTTTAAAGCTTGATATTTAGAAAACACACCATTAATTGATAAAGATGTTTATTTATTTCTAGTAAAATACAAATGAACAGATAATCCAACAGTACAAACAGAAGAAAGATTTGTATGATATAATTGGATACCTATAGATGAAATAAAAAACATAGACCTAAGATTTGACCTAAACTGAATTATTACAAAAAATAAAACTTATTTTATATAAATCTTGATTAATAAGGTTACAATATGTTGTCATTCCGGACTTGATCCGGAATCTCTAGTAAGATAAAACAAAATAATATATATTATGTCCAAAAACTTAATTGTGCCTTAAGAGAAATAAATAAGTATTTATGAGATGATAGATTCCTGTTTTCACAGGAATGACAAAAAACACATTTTAACAATTTTACACTTTTTTATTATGGAAATTTTTTACAAAAACAACAAACTTATCATACAAAATACTTCAAAAAAAGAAGTTATTTTTGATATAACATCACAAGATATATCAATTGACTTATTTTCAATCTCAAAACAATGAGAATATGAAAAATGAAGTATCTTAGCAGTAGTTAAAAAACATAATGGCTCATTATTTTATAACTTAAACTTAGATTGATACAAAGTAGTTATAATAACAAATGACACATTTGAATTCAATGAAGAATTTTTATCTTTCTTTTGAGATATAGACTTACTTATATTACCATGAAGTAAAAATAGTATCAAAATCTATGAAAATCTAGAAGCAAAAATAGTTCTTCCTTTCTGAGAATGAAAAGATATATTTTTCACATCTATTTCACAACACAAAGAAGAAGTTGAAAGCCACAAAATCAAATGAGCTATCTTATGAGATGTAACAGAATTTGTAAATTTAAAAATTGGATAGTTTAATATTTAGTTTTTATTATGAATTTTTACAAGAAAAACTAGCTCAAATCTGACTTACACCAAAAGAATACAATGAATTTATTGTTTACTGGTATCCAAAAATGCAAAACAATAAATACAACTTAATTCACTTTGCTTGAAAAGAGTACACTGATTCAGCTCCTCTTGAAATTACACCAAAACCTGATTCAATTTTAAGAGTATTTATGGTCTACAAACCACTAAAAGAATACATAACAATCCCAGAACAAAAAATTTCAACATTTGAAAGAAAATGATTTAGTGTCATAGAATGGTGATGAAGTGAGTTAGAAAAGTAAATTTTAAAAAATAAAAAAGTTGTGATTAATCACAACTTTTTGTTTTTTTAAGCAATTATTTTTGTTCATCAAGATATTTTCCACAAATTTTTTCTAAGTTATCCATTGGTTGAACTCAAACCATTTGTTCTACAGCTTTTCAATCTTTAAAAACTATCAAATTAGGAATACTCATAACTCTAAATTGAGCAGCAAGTGAAGGATTTTCGTCTACATTTACTTTTGCTACTTTCATTTTTCCTTGCATTTTATCAGCAAAATCAGAAAGTACAGGAAGCATCATTTGACAAGGTCCACACCATTCAGCCCAAAAATCAACTAGAGTAACCCCTTCTTTTATAGTTTCTTCAAAATTTTGTTCATTTAATATAATTGCTCAAACTTTTTTTTCATTATCTGCCATAATTTTTTCTTTAAAAAATAAAACACTTAAATTATATATAAAATTTTTTATAAGTAAAATTTTTAGAAAATGCTCAAAATAAATATTTGATAATTTTATATTTTACATATTATCTTTTATATAAACTTAAATATTTTTTATGAATTGGATATTAGCTTCAATTTTCTTGATAATATGATCATGTATATTGTATCTATTCATTAGAAACATAGAAAAATACAACACTCCTATTGAAATAAAAAATTTTTCTTTTTTCTTTGCCCCTATAATTCCTTTATATTTATATAACTATTTTAATAATATAAGTATTATAATAGAATTTAAATATTTTGTATTATTACTTTTTTCTTCTGTATTTTTAAGCTGGATGGCAAATATAGCTTCACTTAAAGCTATGCAATTATCACCAAATCCAGGGTACCCACTTATGATTTCAAAAAGTTATGTTGTGTATACTACTATTTTTTCATACCTATTTTTATGATCAGAACTTAGTTTAAAAAAATCTGTAATAATTATTTTTGTAATAATATTTTCTACATTGATAATATATAACAAAGATAAAACAAGAAAATCAAAAGACAATAAATGGATTTTATACACAATTTATTCATTTTTAGCTTGGTGAAATTTAGCAATAGTTTTAACTTATTTAACACAAAAATGAATTGCTTCAACAACAATAAATTTTTATCTTTGTTTAATTGTTTCTATAATAATCATATTTGAAATATTTTTAAAAAAAACAAGATACAAAATAAAAAACAAATTTGAATTATTAAATCTATTTATTATTTGAATTTGATATATAATCTTTCAACAATCAATGGTTTATGGTTACTGAGTTTCACCAAACCCATGATACATAAATGCTGCAAATACAGCCTCAATTTGAATAATAACATTACTTGCTTGATTATTCTTTAAAGATGATTTAAGCAAAAAAAATCTAATCTGAGTTTTTTGAATAATTATTTGTTTAGTGTTATTATTTGTCTTGTAATTAAACAACAAAAAAAACTTATACAAAAAAATTATTTTTAATTTGCTTGTACAAGTTTTTTTAATGGTGGATTGTAAAACAGCAGTCAGAAATTTTATATTACTTAACTATTCTTTTAATAGAGAGAAATTAGGTAAAGCTAAGAATAAATAATAAATATTATTTATTAAATAAACTGGGACTGTTTAACAAACCTTTATTAATTGTTCAAATACATCAAAAATTAAATCTTATAATATCATTTTTATATTTTAATCTGTTTCAATTTAAATCTCAGAAAAATCATCAAGTTTCATTAAAAAGAATATCCATTGCTCATAATTCAAAAATTTTTCATCATCAAAGTATTAATATATCATAATTATTACTTAATATTTCAGTGCATATATATCAGCTAGGTCTTAATTCATTAACCTCTCAAAATTTTTTCATTTTTTCTATTAATTTTAGAGTTTCTTCATATTTTAAAGCACTTGGTTTATACACAGATGAAATTTTCCCTTTATTTTCATTTAGGTTTATTTTAATTGTATTTCAATTTTTATCTACAAAGTATGTTCATAATCACTTTTGAGCATAATAATATAATTTTTTCTTTGGATAATATATAACTCAAAATACAGGAACTCAATTTTCAATACAAGATAATATTATCGAATAAGTGTCTTTTCATTCTATAAAAAACTTTGTTCAATCTAATGGATCAATTAACCAAGTTCTTTTATTAAAATTTAGTTTTGTATAATCTTCTTCAGTAAATACTACATCATTAGGAAACAATTTTAATATATTATTTTTAAGGTAATTACTAGTCTCAATATCAGCTTCAGTAACAGGAGTATTATCATCTTTATTTGTAATTGTAAACTTTTTTTGATAATTTTCTATTAATTCTCAAGCATTAATTATTAGAGTAATTATTTCTTCAAAATTTTTATTCATAATATTAAATAAATTTAATTTAGGTAAACTATATTTATGAAATTATAGTATTTGTTTAACAAAAATCAAAAAAATAACTACAAAGTTATAACTTTGTAGTTATTTTTTTTCATTCTATAACAAATGGTGGGACAAGTGATGCTCTCGTCGAACAGAGTTATTTAAATATATGATTAATAATCAATCAGAGATTATGTCTATTTATTGAGAAATATCAAAAGTTTTTATATAAAAATTAAATAACTTATAATTTGTATTTTTTTAATAAAAATAGTAAAATATAAATATCAATTATAATTTTAAAGTATAATATTTATGAAGAGTCAAATTGAATGATGTAAAAATAGTAATTTATGACGAATTACTATTTTACAAGGTTGAATTTATACAATTAATTCCAATAATATTTTAATAACAGAACATAATGCTGTCAAAAATTCTAAACATTTTCCATGAAACAATAATACACCAAGTAGAGTCAGAGAAGCTATAAAAAATTGAAATACTAATACTATACCACCTATTGTTGCATTAAAAAATCCTTTTCCTTCTATAGAAAAAACTATTGAAGCATATAAATTATTTAGAAAGTATTTTAAAAGATCTGGCTGAATAATTTTTGATAATGAAAGTGAAACTATAGTATCAATATTAGAAAGTAATAAATTACTTTGTTATAATTGAAATCGTAGGCTAGAACAATTTCAAAAGGCATGAATACCAATAAAAACTAATATTATAACTACTCAAGAAGAATATACCATTATTCCTGATGAAGAAAAAAGAGTTCCAGAAAGTTTA
This sequence comes from Candidatus Altimarinota bacterium, assembly GCA_028692735.1. Lineage (GTDB taxonomy): Bacteria > Patescibacteriota > Gracilibacteria > BD1-5 > UBA6164 > Altimarinus. Next base: position 1,987 of record JAQUWS010000024.1, on the reverse strand, counting down.
AAAGATGAAAAAATTAATTATTACCAACAAGATCAGAATTTTATTCTTTCATATTTAATGTTGTTAGATGATGTTGTCTATATAGAATCTGAAAAAAAACATAATGAAGAAATGCTAAGAAATCTTGATAAAGTAAAAGAAAAAAGACAAAAAATAAGAAATAATAAAATAGCAGAAAAATTAGCAACAAAAATTAAAAATTGAGAAACTTAATATATTCTCTCTTGTTTCTTAGAATCATATAATCCACAAAAGTAGTTTAATTAATCTATACCCATTTATTCCTTTTGTTATCAATTTGTATATCTCAATTTTTCATAATTTTCTAGTTTAAATATAATGTAAAAATATTATATTTTAGAACAAACGAGGTTCGAACTCAAACTTTACTTATTTAAGCCAAAAATACCAAAAATCAAAAAAGCACCTTTCCTTTATACAAAAGAAAAGTGTTTTATCTAAGCTTTTTTAAATATGGTGGAGTTTATGAAAGAAAATCTGAACTTTTTACTGAATAAATAGCGAAGAAAAAAAGTTGTAAAATTGTTAATTTTTGTATTACTAAATATAATATGTTATACTTAGAATATTAAGAGTATAAAAAAACTACATGAATAATATTCCAAAATATGATGAAATAAAGTCAAATTATATTAATTCAACAAGCTTTCAAATTTTAAATACTATAAATATTATTAAAACACAAGCTTTAAATATTTTAGATATTCCAACAATATCAAATAAAAGAAAAATAATTAATGATATAAAAATGAAAATATTTGAAAGTTTTTGATATGATGATAATAAAATATCTCAAATTTTTCCAAAAAAAGAACAAATCAATGAACTTTCTTCAAAAAATTTATATAATTTACTAACTTTATTAGAAGAAATTAATAATATAAATAATCTAATAGACAATAATCCAGCAGAATTTTTCAGAAAAATTAAAGATTTTTGCATAAAATTATCTGAATCTAATATAAACTTATTGTCATATGTTTTAAATTATTTAGAAAAATCAATCAATTCAGAATTTTTTGAAAAAATATTTTATTTCTTTTGAATGAGCCATACTGATGCTGAAGATTTCCAATTTACAAATAACTATTTAACTATAGAGTCTGATAACTTGAATGATGAAATTTCTAAATATTTAGAAATTCATAATATAGATCAAAAGTTCAATAAAATTATAAATACATTTATTTCAAAAATACTAAATACATATTGAAATAATCAACCAGATAAATGATATAATATTTTTGTTCAATGAATAAATATTTTAAATCAAATTGAAAATAACAAAGATAAAATTGAAGATTTTGCATTAAATGTTAAATCATATTTAGAAAAAACATGAAAAAATAAAATATATTTAAATTGAAGAGACTGATTAAAATTAAAAATAATTCTTGAAAAATATTTATGAAAATCTATTGAAATTATTTGGTTTGAATGTTCTAGAAATGTAATACTCAATGTAAATTATAACGAAAATTGAGATAAAGAGTTTTATAAATATTTACGTAAAAACTGATTAAATAAAAATAATATATCTGATTTTATAGCAATAGATACATGAAATGAATGAAGAATTCTTCAATATATTAATAAAATATTTTGACAAGAACCTACAAAAAATATTTTTCTATGGTGAGAATGAGAAAACACAGATTGATATAAATCAGATTATAAAATTATAGAAGAATTGCCAAAAACTAAACAGTCAGCTATAAATATAATTAATTGAAATATAATTCAAAGAAGTAATTCAATTGAAATTTCAATATTATCAGATTTTTCAGATTGAATTTTAAATGAAATTTAATCTGTATACTTTCAGTGTGTTAGAACTCACTATTTTTCTCTATTTTAAAACAAATTTATTATAAAATTTGTAAAAACACAAAAAAAGTTCGAACTCATAATCATAGCTATATTTAGCTAAAAATTACAAATTCAAACTATTATTTTTTATATTGGT
>JAQUWS010000075.1 GCA_028692735.1 Candidatus Altimarinota bacterium | reverse complement strand
CAATAAACTTAGTAATAAGCTACATAAACTCAAATAAATGAGGAATTAAACTTGAACAGTTAGCTTTAATTTGAAATACTGCAACTACAGCTTGATGAGAATCGTGATGATGAGAAATAAACGAATATGTATGATGCACTTGAACATGACAAATTTTAACATGATTAACAATATACAGAAGTTGTAATACATCAGATATAATAATATGTACTTGAAGTTGAACATGATATACATTAGCAGCATGTAATGAATGAACAAATATAGCATGAACATGAATAAATTCATATTGAAAATATTATCAATGGTGAAATAATTATTGATTTTTATCATGAACAATAACAACAACAACTTTAGCAAATACAACTTGATATGGCCCTTGAAATTATTATTCTTGAACATATTTTGTTTTATGAAGTTCATCTTATAGATATGACTGGACAACAGTACAAAATGACGATTTATGGTGAGGGGTTACTGATACTAATGAAGCAAGGCAGTGACCTTGTCAAAGTTGATATCATATACCTAGAGAAACAGAGTGGGGTAGTATTGTAATAGCTTGAGGATGGTCATCACCTAATTGGACTGATGATTGAATAAGAATGATGAATGCATTAAAACTTCCATTTGCTGGTTATATAGAATATACAAATTGAAAAGTTTTTGGTTATGCAGGACTTTATTCATCATCATCATTTAATTGAGTTAACTGATATTTATTACATATTAATGAAGATATTATATATCCAAATACTTATGATGTCCGTTCAAGAGCATTTAATATAAGATGTATCAAGAATTAATAAAAATTTAAACATTCTAGATATTAGAAAAAAATTTAAAGGTATTTCCAAACTTTCCCCCTTGCAAATCCTAAAAAATCATTATCATATTCTTACAAATACTATGAAATAAAAAAGAAATTATGAGAGAAAGAAAATCCGAGAGAGAACTTGAACAGATACAACAAAATCTAGAGTACAAAAATGAGCAATTAAAGGTGTTTATAGCAGATATAATACCAACTTGTTGTGCAAGAGAAAATATGGAAGATAGGATGATAGAAGTAGAAAATCTAGTAAATACTTATGGATGACTGGTTATCCTAAAACATATCCAAAAAAGATGATTACCAGATTATAATACATATATATGAACTTGAAAACTTGATGAAATAATAGATGAGATGAGAATTAGCTGAGCAAATTTACTTATTTTTTGAAATATACTAAAACCACATCAAATTCACAAGATAAATGAAAAATTAAGAGAAATCTGAGCAAAAGCTTGGGATAGAGTTGATTTGATATTGAAAATATTTGAAAAAAATGCAAAAACCACAGAAAGTAAATTACAAATAGAATTAGCTTCAATTAAGCATATGTGACCTCGTATCTTTGGTATGGGTATGGAATTATCAAGACAAGGTTGATGAAGTAAGCTTGCAAGATGAAAATGAGAAACAAACACAGAGATAATGAAAAGACACTTAAGAAGTATGGAAGATAATATAAAAAAAGAACTTGAAAAATATTCAAAAGTAAGAGAAGAACACAGAAAATGAAGACAAAAAAAGTGATTTTTTACAGTTTGAATAGTAGGGTATACAAATGCTTGAAAATCAAGTTTATTAAATACTTTGACATGAAAATGAGTTCTATCAGAAGACAAACTTTTCGCAACACTTTGAACTTCAGTTTGAAAGATGTGGATACCAAATCTATTGAATAGTGAAAAATGAATAGTGAATAATTTAATGTCATCCTGAACGAAAGTGAAGGATCACTTAAACATTGCTTTATTAAATAATCTAAGTTCAAGGGATTCTTCGTTTCACTCAGAATGACAAAATAAAATCGTCATTCCTGCGGAGGCAGGAATCTATGAAAATTATAATAATCCTTTTAATGATTCTGAAATAAATTCAGAATGACAATTTAATGAACAATACAAAAAGTGAATTGAAATCCTACTAAACGACACTATTTGATTTATCAGAGATTTACCACCAGAACTTATAAAAGCATTTGCTTCAACTCTAGAAGATAGTATAGAATCAAACTTACTTTTACATGTAGTAGATTCAAGTGACAAAAAAATAGATGAAAAAATCAAAGTTGTTGATGATATACTTGATTCAATCAAAGCAACTCAACCTCGTATCTATGTATTTAATAAGATAGATTTAATCACAGAAAAAGAATTAAAAGACCTAAAAAAAAGATTTAAAACCTATAAACCAGTTTTCATAAGTAGCTATGAAAAAATCTGACTAGATGACCTAAAAAATGAGATAGTGAAAAGAATTTGAAAATAGTAATATAAAAATAAAATTAAATTAAAAAACAACTAGAAATATTGGGGTCTTAGGGGGATCAACTATAGTGATTTAATTGTCATTCCGGACCTGTTCCGGAATCATAAGAATTGATTATTAGCATTGGCTACAAAAAATGAAAACTTATTTTATGATTCTGCAAACTTGCTTCAGAATGACAATATAGATACAATTAAAAATTTTTACATTTCTATATTTCCACATTTCCACTTTTTTACATTTTAACAACTTCTATGAAAACACTAATCTTAATCCGCCATGCAAAATCCGATTGGGATAATAGAGATATAATAGATTTCGAAAGAGTCCTATCAAAAAGATGAATAAAAGAAATAGAGTTTGTTTGAAAAATCCTTAAAAAACTAGATTTAAAAACAGACTTGATTTTGTGTAGTAGTGCAATAAGAACTAGAGAAACTCTTGAATGAATATGGCAAGAAATAGATGCAAACAACAAAAAAATAGAATATGTAAAATGAGTTTATGATAATCATATGGCGTTAAATATGGATTATTATTTAGAGTTATTATGAAATATTGATGATAAAAATGATACAGTAGCTATGGTTTGACATAATACTTTTATTACTAATCTTTTAAGACAAATCACTTGAAATGAGTATATTTCTATGGAAACACTTGGAATTGCAATTATAAATTTTGATATAAATAATTGGAGAAATATTTCAAAAACAAGATGAACTTTAGTTTTTTTCTTAAGCCCAAAACATTTGATGAATATGTAAATATAAAAAAACAATAAAATTTTGAAAAAACAGATTATTAAATAAAATTAAAACAATAAAAATTTTTGAAATAAAATGATAAAAAATAAGATTTTTAAGATACTAAAAACTCTAACAATTACAATACTATTACTTATTGTAAAAAATACATATGCATCAACTTGAACTTGGGATTTTACATCATCAGGAGATTATACATACTCAAATTCTATAGCTATTTCAATATCAGGTTCTTTAGCCGTATTAAATCAGGATACATTAACTCATACATGAGTTATCACGAATTGAACATCTTATAACTGAGCATATGATGTTGTTGTTGATTGAGTATATGCATATATGACAAGTTACTTATGAGATAGAGTAAATGTTCTAAATATATCTAATCCATCATCTCCAAGTTTAGTATGAAGTATAATAAATAATGGTGGAACTATAAGACTTGATTGAGCCGCTTGAATAGTGAAAGATTGAAATTATTTATATATAGCATCTCAAGCTAGTGATGCTATGCAGATAATAGATGTAAGTAATCCAGCAAATCCAACAGCAGTATGACAATTATATGATTGAACAAATTTAAACGGAGCTAGAGGAATAACAAAATCATGAAGTTATGTATATGTAACGGCTGATCAAAGAGATGCTTTAACAGTAATAGATGTAAGTAATCTTACAAATCCAACTTTAGTTTGAACAATAAGAAATGGTACTACTTTAAATTGAGCTAGAGATGTAAGAAAAGCATGAGATTATTTATATATATCATGTTATAATTGAGATAGATTTACAGTAGTAGATGTAAGTAATCCAAGTAGTCCTACAGTTGTTGCAAATCTATATGACTGAATAAACTTAAATTGAGCATGGGGCTTAAAAATATCATGAAATTACGCATATGTATCAGCATATTTAAATAGTTCAGTTACTGTTATAAATATATCTAATCCATTAAGTCCTTCGTTAGTAACAACTATTTCTTGATGAAATTATTCTCTTACAAATCCAAGAGATTTATTGATAGATTGAAATATGTTATTTATAGCATCATATTGATCAGATGCTGTAAATATAGCTGATATATCAAATCCAGAAAGTCCAACTTACATAACCAAAATATTACACGACACTTCAAATCCTCTTTTAGACTGAGCTTATGGATTATACAAAATTTGAAATCTTGTATATGTTGCATCATATAATAGTGATGCTTTAGAAATTCTAGAACTTCACTATGATACAACAAGTCCATATATACAACCAATAAACCCATTAAATTATTGAACAGCAAACAACTTATTAACTTTTT
>JAQUWS010000074.1 GCA_028692735.1 Candidatus Altimarinota bacterium | reverse complement strand
TCATAATTATCAACTATTTCTTCTCAGTAAATAGACCTTTCAGACCTATACTTTATATCACTCCCATATGATAAATGAGCAAGTACATCAAATATATCTGAGTCTTGTGCTTCAAATATCCTTTTTAAGTCTTCAAGTTGTTCTGTATCAAGTCAAATATTTGCAAGATTATGAAGTAGTTCATCTCTTGTTTCTGGATTACTCCATAATTCTCTTAATTGATGTTCATCTTTATAAAAAGTTGGTAAATCTCAAATTATTTTCTTTAAAAAGTCTTCTGAACTTAGGTGTTTTCAAGTAATAGGGTCAAGGTATCTAGTTTCTATATCTATTACTTTTACTTCTCTAGAACTTCATAATCTAACATATAATCTTTTTTCTTTTTCTCATCAAGTTTCTCAAGTTCAAGTTTCTCAGATTTCTTTTATTTTTTTAGTTTTTGGTTCAACATGATCTAATATATCATCTTCTGGTCATCAATCCCAAACTTCATCTTTGAAATCATTTGTAGCTCATACAAAATCAAGAATAGTAAAATAATCTTTTCATTCAAATATTCTTGTTCATCTTCAAATTATTTGTTTATATTCAACTATGCTTCATATATTTCTTACAAGTACTATATTTCTTACATTTAAAGCATCTACTCAAGTAGTTAACATCTGAGAACTTGTTAGAATAACTGGTATATCTTTGTCATTATCTTGAAATCTCTCTAAATATGTTCTTCCTATTTCTCATTCATTACTTGTAACTCTTACACAATAATCAGAGTCTTTAACAGTTTTATATTTATTGATACTATCTCTTATTCTAAGTGCATGACTTTGATCTACACAAAATACAATAGTTTTATCCATTTTATTGATTTGCTGTAAAATAGTTTGAGCAATTAAATCAGACCTTTCATCAATAACTATTTCTCTTTCCATATCTTTTGTATAGTAAACATCTTTTTTAGCTATTCACTCTATTATTTGGTCTCAAGTATTTAAAACAAGTTCATCTATATTTAGTTTAATTCTTTTTATCTTAAAAGGGGTCAAAAATCAATCATCTATTCAAGCTTTTAAGCTATATTCATAAACTGGTTTTCAAAAATATCTGTATGTATCTACATTGTCATCTCTTTTTGGTGTTGCTGTAAGTCATAGATGAACGGCACTATCAAAGTATTTAAGTATTTCTGACCAGTTTCAATCTTCTCTTGCTCAACCTCTATGACATTCATCTATAATTATCATATCAAAAAAGTCTTTTGGATATCTGTTATAATAAGCTTCTTCAATAAAAGTTAGTCATTCCGGACTTGATTCGGAATCATTAGAATTGTTTTGACCTTTTAATGATCCTGAAACAAGTTCAGGATGACGATTTTGTTGTTCAGGATGACGATTTTGTTGTTCAGGATGATGATTTTGTTGTTCAGGATGACGATTTTCATCATCTTCCAAACTTCAACCAACCAAAGCTTGATAAATAGAAAAGAATATATTTGAATTAGTAGGCACTTTTCATCATCTTTTTTTGATTTCAACTCAATTGATTTTTAATATATCTTTTTCAAGTGGATTAAAAGTATTCATTGCTTGGTCTACAAGTATGTTTCTATCTGCTAAAAAAAGTATTCTCGGTCTTCTAACTCCTATACCATCTTTTGACCATCTAGCATTGAAAAGTTTATAAACTGTTTGAAAAGCGATTACAGTTTTCCCAGTTCAAGTTGCTAGAGTTAGTAAAATCCTATTTTTTCAGGTTCAAATAGCTTCCATAGTCTTATTTATAGCTATTTCTTGATAGTATCTAGGTTTTTTATCAGACAATAAAAAAGGTTCACTTAGAAGAGTTTCTTTTGCAAGATTTCTTTCTGAGTAAACTTTATTATATAATTCTTCAGGAGTAGGATACTTATCTATAAAATCACCTTTTCAAGATTCTAAATCAAATTCATAAATCTTTTTTCAATTTGTAGAATAAACAAATCTCAAATTAAGTATTTTACAATATTCTTTAACTTGTTCGAGTCATTCAGTTGGTTCACAGTCTTCTTTTTTTGCTTCAATGATAGCAAGTTTAACTCATTTGAAAGTCAGGATATAATCAGCATATTTTCTTTTTCATCTTTTTCATCAAAGTGCTTTTCTTCAATCAGTAAAATAGTATTCTCTTATAATACTTATTTCTTCCCAACTACTATTTTTTAAGCTTGGGTCTATATATTTGGCTCTTGTATCTGATTCTGAATATGACATTGATTAAAAATTAAAATTATATTTTGCATATTATAAATAAATAACTAAAAAAATCAATATTTATTCAGATTGCACTTTATTTATTTAAATATTCTTTTTCAATTGATTATTACATTAAAATCAGGTTTTTTCAAATTAAATTTCACAGAACATTATATCTTTTAAGTATAAATAATTTTAAATACATTGAAATATTTAATCTAAACTATATTATTTTTTATTAATAAAAGTTATGTACATTTTTTTCATACCATTTTTTTTCTTTTTCTTCGTTTAATCTTTTTATTATCCAGTAATTCCAATCTTGGTTTTTGTATATTTGTTTTCATTTAAGTTTATTAACTGATTTGTAGATATCTATAGATAATATATGAGATTGATATTTATCCATTTTAGTATTTGTTTTTGATCATAAATATAGGTTTGTTTTAAAAATAATTGTTTCCATTGGTATTGTATTTAGTAGTGTGTACATCCACAAGGCAAGTATTACAGATATTTTTAGTATATCTATTTTTTTGTTTATTATAAGTAATGAAATCATTAAGATAAATAAAATTCAAAAGTAAATAACCGTGTATGATGCTGTAAATTTCTCATAACTAAATCAATAATTTATTACATACATATACATCCTATTTCAGGCTGAAAAAAGGATAATTAGTGATGCAAAAACAAAAATTCAAAGTAGTTTCTGAATTGATAAATTTGTCTTTTTATAGTAGACAAAAAAGAAAATTAAGTTTATTATAGAGATAAAAAATAATTGCCAAAATCAGGTTTTTACCAAAGTTACAACTTGATTAAAATCTACTGGTAGAGTATTTGCTAAAATACTTCAGATTTGTACTCAAATAAATATAAGATAAGTGATTAGAGTTCATCCTAAAACTATTGATGATATTATTGGGTCAATTTGTTTTTGGATTGTTTCATTTTTTATCAATAATTCTTCATCAAACGATAATTTAATAGCAGTTAATAATATGATAATTATTATTGAAAATATTGTTTTTAGGATTATTTCTGGATTTAGGTATCAAAATAAGTTTGAAATTATTTCCGCAAATTTGCTATCTGCTCACATTAATAATATGATTATAAATGTGTTTATTCATAAAAAAATCATTAGTCAAAGTATTATTTTTTTGATTATGATTTGAGATTGTTTTCATTTGTTTATACTTTGATTTAACTCAAATATAGCTTTTTTTATATAAATTTTTTTTAAAAGAAGACTCAAAAATAATTTTAAATTCCATGATTTATCTCATTCAATTTTTGATTTTGAGTAATTGAAAAACAATAGAAAACAAACAGGAATAACAAATATATTTATTGATTTTAAATAAGGATTTTCATATATGGAAAAACTTAAAATTAGTAAAATTAAAGGAATAATCCAATAACTGTTTGTTTTTATAAAATGTTTAATATTTTCTATGTTTAAGAAAAAATAGGAAATTATAAGTAGGCTAATAATAGTAAAATTAAATCAAAATGCATAAAATCATTTTTCCCAGAATCACCATAAAAATATAACTGAAAAAATTGATATAAAAATTGATAGCGTAAGTTCTTTTTTGGTTATCATATGTAGAAAGTAAAAGTTATAAAATTATTTTTTAATTCATTTAATCATATTTTCAATTGAGTTTATGTAGCTTATTAATTCATCTTCTCATTTTTTTTCTATTGAAATAGTTGATCTAGGTTTCTTATCAACAAAGGATTTTTCAATTTTTATATATCAATTTTTTTCTAATTTTTCTAAATGAGTTCATAGGTTTCAATCACTTAAATCTAATTCTTCTTTTAATTTTGAAAAAGTTATTGTTTTGTCCATATGAAGAATTGTAAGTATGTTTAAGCGAACTGGTTGGTGAATTATCATGTTTATGTTATCCATTTTTATCGTTATTAGTTTTTAATAGTACAAAAATTATCAAGTGTCATAATCACATTACAAGTAAAATAAATTCATTTGTATAATTTGATAGTGGTCACATCATAAGTAATCATGATAAAAATATAGTATATCAGAAATATTTGATGAAGTATTGAATGCTTGCTCTTGATACGATTATCAAAAGTCAGTAAAATAAAAATGATATTGGTATGATGTATTGAGCAGTTGTTTCATAAAGTCTAAAAAACAATGCAAAAAATGTAACTCAAATAAATACTAAATTGCCAATTATATATCTTATAGATTTAGGAAGTATATTTTCTTTTCTTTTTTTTGAATTTAT
>JAQUWS010000023.1 GCA_028692735.1 Candidatus Altimarinota bacterium | reverse complement strand
TAAGACAATATTTTATAGCATTAATTCTAGCTTTTTTCTTATTATCACTTTTTACAATTACCCAAGGACTAACTTTTGTATGAGTACTTTCAAAATTCTTATATTCAGCTAATGTATATTTATCCCATAATTTCTGTCAAGATTGATCAATAGGGGATAATTTAAATTGTTTTAAAGGATTTCTCATTCTTTCTTCAAATCTTTTAGCTTGTTCATCTTTACTTACTGAGAAATAAAATTTTATTAATTTTATTCAAGAATTTATAAGCATCTTTTCAAATTTTGGTACGTCATCTAAAAATTGTTCATAATCTTTTTTTCTTACAAACCCCATTACAGGTTCTACTCAAGCTCTATTATACCAACTTCTATCAAAAAAAACCATTTCTCCAGCACTAGGTAAGTGAGGAATATATCTTTGAAAGTACCATTGACTTTTTTCTTTTTCAGTTGGTTTTTCAAGGGCAACAACTCTAGCTCATCTAGGATTAAGATATTCATTAAACCTCTTTATAGTTCAACCTTTTCAAGCAGCATCTCTTCACTCAAATATAATTAAAACCTTTTCTCACGTTTCTTTTATAAATTTTTGAAGTTTAAGTAATTCAAGTTGTAATTCAATAATAATTTTTTCATAAGCAATATTCTCTCTTTTTACACAAACCTGAGCATATTTTTTTAATTTCTCTTCTTTTAAACTTGGACAATGTTGATATTTTTTTTCAACTTGTTTTACTACATCAATCAATTTTACTTCATTTTCCTTTTCTTTTTCTTTTATAAACTCTTGAGTTTCATCAAGCAATTCATCTAATCTTTTTAATTCCTTTTTTGATTTTTTATCAAGTTTCTTCTTACTTTTTTCAATTAGCTCAAAACTTTTATTAACAAGTACTTTTAATTCATCTATTTCTGATTTCTTTTTTAGTTCATCAATATACAATTCAAGCTCAGCAATTAAGCTTTTTATTGAATCTTCATCAATCTTTCTTAAGTTATTAAAAAGTTCGTAAAATATTGAAGGCATAAAGTAAAAAAATTAATAATTAAATTAATATTTTTAACAATTTATAAAATACATTTTTGGTATACATACCTCTATAAATCATTAAGACAATATAATTAAATCATATTAATTTTTAAAAGTCAAGAAAACAGTAATTTTTTTTAATAAATACAATTACAATTTATAATTTTGATCAACTATCTTTCAATCTCTCAAAAAAATTACTCTATCAGCATATGAAGCAACTGTTTTTGTATGGGTAACCATAATAATTGTTTTTCATGAATCTTTCAATCCCTTTACAATCTGCATAACTTCAATTGTAGTCTTTGAATCAAGATTTCAAGTAGGTTCATCAGCTAAAAGTATTTCTGGATTATTTACCAAAGCTCTTGCAATTGCAACTCTTTGTTGTTGTCATCAAGATAATTCTCACGGATATGAATTTAACTTATTTCATAATCAAAGCTTATTTAATAAAAAAATCGCACTTTTTTCTCTTTCAACACGTGAAAATCAAGCATAGATTGATGGTAATGATACATTTTCAACTGCATTTAATCTAGGAAGGAGATAAAACTGTTGAAATATAAAACCGATTTTTTTATTCCTTATAAAAGACAATGTATTATCATCTTTAATTTCAGAAATATTATCTCACTCTAAAAAATACTCTCATGAGGTCAATCTATGTAAAAATCAAATAATATTTAATAAAGTTGATTTTCATCATCAACTTTCTCACATTATAGCAATGAACTCATTTTTTTTAATCTGTAAGTCAATTCAGTTTAAAACAGGAATTTCATCTCAATTATCCATATAATATGATTTACAAAGATTTTTCATTTCTATAATATTTTCCATAAAAAATTAATTAATTATCTTAAAGCATCAACTGGATCTAAATTAGAGGCTTTTTTAGCAGGGTATATTCAGAAAAAAACTCAAGTAATAAAAGAAAAAGATAAAGCCAACAGTACTCAAGAATAAGGTTCTACAACTTTATAAGGACTAAAAAGATTAACAACAAACAAAACAACGCTTCATAACAAAACTCACAAAATTCAAGCAAATAATGTTAAAGAAACACTTTCAATAATAAATTGCATCATAATATCTCTTTTTCTTGCTCATATTGATTTAATGATTCATATTTCTTTTTTTCTCTCTGCAACTCAAGCAAACATAACATTCATTATTCAAATTCAAGACACTATCAATACAATCGTTCATATTCAAATTAGTATAAATTTTGTTAATTGGGCCATAGCATTAGCTAATACTAAAACCATTCCCTGATCAACTGCTGCAAAATCATCATCTGCTCAGGGTCTTATATCATGATTTAATCTTAATAATTTTTTTAATTCTTCTAAAGCTTTTGGAACATTATCCAGACTATTTGCTAAAAAAATCATAGGTCTTGGATCATTAGCATTTGATAAAAACTTATTACTAGATGAAATTGACATTATAAGAGAATCATCAAAAGAAAAAGGACCTATTCATCCGGAAGGTTCCATTACTCAAATAATCTTAAAAAACTTTCAACTTACAAGCAAAGTTTTTCAAACAGGATTTGATCACTCTCAAAATATGTCATCAACTACTATTTTTCAAATAATAACAACTCTTTCTCAATTTTTTGCTTCTTTTTCAGAAAAAAATCTACCATATTTTATTCCAAGAGGCATTACTTTAGGAAAAGTTTCATTTCAAGCAAGGACATTATACTGTTTATTTTTATCTTTATAAGAAACTGATGCTCTACCAAAGAAAATTTCACTTCATATAGTTATATATTTAGCATTTTTCATTACGTATTTTATATCTCTTTCATTTAACTTTGACTTAGCATTTGCAGTATTAACTGGTTGAACAACTATATTTGTAACATTTAAAAACTTAAATTGTTGATTTATAGCATAGGAAGCTGTATTTCATATTGCAACAACCATTATTATTGTAAAAACACCAATAACAATTCATAAAATACTTAATCAAGAACGAAGTTTATTTGATCTAAGAGACTTTAAGGATAATTTTACTATTTCATAAAACAACATACTAATTATATTTATATTAATATTTTACAGAATCTCATAATTTCAATCAACTAATAATCTCAATATTATCACCATCATCAATTCAAGTTTGAACAACTTTTATTGAATCATCTAGCATAGTAACACTAGATTCTCAATTTTCAGTTTTTACTGTTTCCAAAGGCAAAGATAAAATATTTTTACGTTCATCTATTATAAAAGCTAATTGAGAGGTAAATCACTCTTTCACTCTATCATCCAATTTATCAAATAAAATTTCAACTTTATAGGTAACAATTCCGTTAGTATCTATGTCAGCTTTGTCAGATATATATGAAACTTTTCAAGTTAAAACCAATCAATCAATTGAATTAAATGCAATCTTAACATTTTGTCATAAAAAAACTTTTCAGATATCTCATTCTTCAACTTTTGATTCAATATACAAAGAATTTTTATTTATTATAACAACAAAAGGAGTAACTGGATTGACCAAAATATTTGTTCAAACATTAGTTATACTTAATTTTCAAATTTTTCAATCAATAGGGCTATACAAATAAGCATCTTGAAGCCTTAAATTTGCTTCATCTAAAGTTTTTTTAGCATTTTTTATTGCAGTATAATAAGGCTCTAATTCTCTTTCATCAAAACTAACAACTTTATTTTCAAGATTAGCCTTAGATACTTGGACTTGAGAATTTGCAATTTCTTTATTATTCAAAACTGTTGTTTCAACTGTATTCAAATTTAACTTAGCTTGATTATATTTTTGAGTTATATCATCTAAATTAGTTTTTGATTGTTCTTTTATTTTTTGTAATGAAATCTTTGATTGTTCTAATTGTATTTCAGCAGTTTTAATCAAATTTGCATATGTAACTAAATTTGTATCATATAACAATTTAGAAGAATCAACTCATTGTTCTAAAATAGTTAATCACTGAATTTCATTTTTTATTCAACTAATTCATGAATCCATATTTAAAATATATGAATCAATAATGGTTTGTGTAAAATTTGGACTTGATGCTATAGAATTTTTCAACATATCTTTTGTTTGTTCATATAACAAATTTAAATCATTCAATAATTCTAATTGTCTTAATGAATAATTCAATACATTATTATAATCCAAATTATTTTTATAAATACCATAATCATCAATAAATTTTTTATACAAAGAACTAATAGTATTGTAAGTAGCTATTACACTTGATTTTGTACTTGATTTTTTTGCTCATAAAAAGTTTTCAAATCAATCATTAAACGACTTATTTAAATCAGTTATTCATAATAATACATCGATATCTCTTAAATACTTATCAATTAAAGGATTAACAATATCCATTTCAGTAACTAATTTTTCTTGTGAGTTTTTTAATTGTAAAGAATAAGTTTCTATTGAATTACTGTAATTATCATTAGCATTATCTAAATCTTTTTGTCTTGCTTCTACCGTTTTATTAGCATTATCAATATCTTGAATTATAGTTTGCTTTAAATTACTCAAAGATAATTTAACAGTATCTAAATTTAACTTAGCTATCTCTATTTCCTTATCTCACTGCTGTAAAACAGAATCATAAGAAACTAAACTAGAATTTAATTGCTCTTGATAAATATTTATATCAGTTTTTTGTCACTTTGTAGCTTGTTTAGCCTTTAAATTAGCATTTGCAGTTTCTAAAGCTATTGAAGCTTTTTCAACATCAATTTTAAGATATTTATCATCTAAAGAAGCAATAACTTCTCATTTTTTCACTTCATCTCATTCTTTTTTATATATATTATTAAGAACTCATGCTATTTTGAAATTTAAATCATATTGATCTTTATAATAAACTTTTCAGTCATTTGATAAGGTAGAAACAATATCTTTCGTTGAAACATTAGCTACTTTATAATCAATCACAACATTTGTATGTTTATTATAATAATAAAAAGATACTACAACAAACAAAAAAACTACAAAGATTATAATTCTAGTATATCTTTTTCTTTTTTTATTTAGATTTACCTCAGACAATACTCACATAAATACTAATTATTATTAATATAAAATATAGTATAATTTATAACTTAAGTAAAAGCAAATCTAGTTTATTACTTCATAAACTTTTTATGTATCTCTTTCAATTTTGGATTAGTAACATGTGTATAAACTTGCGTCGTCACTATACTAGAGTGTCATAACATCTCCTGAATACTTCTTAAATCAGCTCAAGCATTTAATAATGTAGTTGCAAAACTATGTCTTAAAGTATGTGCAGATATATCTTTCAATATTCAAACTTTCAAAGCATACTTTTTTATAGAACTTGTTATATAAAACCTAGTTAATCTCAAAGAATCATCATAGAGTAAACTTATATTATCTTTATTAAAATTATGCCTAATAAATAAAGGAGAATATGTGTCTTTTCTTTTATCTAGATAATCCTTTATTAAATTTGCAGATTTATCAGTCAAATAAACAACTCTTATTTTTCTTCATTTTCATCTAACAGCAAATTCCTTATTTTCTAAATTAATATCTTTTACATTTAAAGAAGTCAACTCAGAAATTCTAAGTCAAGTAGAATAAATACATTCCATTATAGCAAGATCTCTAACTCAAGCAATAGTAGATAAATCAGGAGCATTAAATAACTTATCTAGTTCTTCTGTAGTCAAAAACTCAACTCTTCTTGGCTCTTGTTTAATTAAATCAATTGAAGTAGGGGAAAGCGTCTTAACTCAAATTTTTTCTAAATACTTCAAAAAACTTCTTAATGTAATCATATAAGCATTAGCTGTCTTGATTGAAATATTATTCTTTGATTTTTTGTACAAATATGTACGAAATCACTCAGACAAATCTAAATCTATATTTTCAACTTGAAAATCATCTATATTTTTTACTTTTAATTGCTTTGATTCAATTAAATTTTCTAAATATTTCTTAAAATATTTTAAATGCCTATCATATTGTTCTACAGTCTTAGAAGATTTGTTTTTTATTACTTCTAACCAATTTAAAAACTTATCATAAGCTTGTAAAAACTTCATAAACAAATATAATAATATTGTAATATATTATATTATATAAAATAATATTTATATACAAATTTAAGTTTTAAAAAAAGTCAAGACTAATTATATAAAAAACTTTTGTTTTTAAAAAAATAATATATTATAATTACTTAAGATTAGATAATTAAAAAAATAAATATGAAATACAAAATATTAAAATGAATGCTAGAGTCTTTCGTAAAAGTATACAAATGTCCAATGTGTAATACTGAAATTAACGAAAATGACGTTGATATAGTTTGAGCTGCATGAAATACTCTAAACATAAATATAGAATGCAATAAATGCAAAAAAAGTTCTATGATAAAGGCAGAAATAAATAATATAAATTTATTTCCTTTAAATATGAATCAAGAACAAATTAATTGAATATCAAATAAAGGTGAAAGGATAACAGATACTGAAATCACAGATTTAAACAAAAAGCTGAAAAATTCAAAATTAAATGCATCAGATTTATTTGAAAACTAAAATTATATATGGATATAATCTTAAAACTATTCTATTCTATATTATACATATGATTATGAATACTAATAATAAAATATAGAAAAAATATACATTCATGGACATGAAACTGGTACTGGGCAGAAAAATATTTATGAAGCTGATGAACATATCTAGTATTAGTTTTTTTATGATTATTTTTTATTTTTCTATGATGACTTTATCCTTTCTGATGATTAGATTTACTAGTTAAAAAATAATTTTTTGACATACAAACATTTTTAAATAAAATAGCACTTACAAACATTAAGTGCTAATTTTATTTTTTAAATTTTAAAATATGAGCAAGAAGACATATTCATTTGAAGCAGAAACAGAGAGGTTATTAGAGCTATTAACGCATAGTATTTATTCAAATAAAGAAATATTTTTAAGAGAATTAATTTCAAATGCATCTGACGCAATTGATAAAGCTCGTATCAAATCTCTTACTGATGTAAATTATTTATGAGAAAACTCAAATTTTGAGATAAAAATTAATATAGATAAAGAAAATAAAACTATAACAATAGAAGATAATTGAGTTTGAATGACTCGTGATGAAGTTATAACAAACCTATGAACAATTGCAAAATCATGAACAAAAGATTTTCTAGATAAATTAAAAGAAACAAAAGAACAAAATAATTTAATCTGACAATTTTGAGTTTGATTTTACTCAGTTTTTATGATTGCAAACAAAGTTGAGTTAGAAACTAAATCAAACGATAGTGATAAATCAATAGTATGGATATCAGAATGAAAATGAAAATTTGAGATAAACGAGTGAAACAAAGAAACCAGAGGAACCCTTATAAAAATCTATATCAAAGATGAAGATTTAGAATTTATTGAGGAATGGAAATTAAAAGAACTAATAAAAAAATATTCCAATTTCATTAATATACCTATATTGATGCTAGAAACAGAAAACGAAACAAATAAAGATAATAGAAAATACGAACAAGTAAACGAAACAAAAGCTATTTGGGATAAACAAAAAAATGAATTAAAAGAAGAAGATTATGAGAAATTTTATTCTAGTATTAGTTATGATTTTGCAAAACCTCTAACATATATTCATCTAAATACTGAATGAACAATTAGCTACAAATCTATTCTTTTTGTTCCAAGTAAAAAAAATATGTTTTATAACAATGATGATGCAACTAAAGATTACTGACCAAAACTATTTGTACAAAACGTATTAATATTAGAAAATGCTAAAGATTTATTACCAGTATGGCTTAGATTTATTCATTGAATAGTTTCAACAAATGATTTACCTTTAAATATCTCAAGAGAGATGCTTCAATCAAATAATACTCTTGAAAAAATAAAAAAATCTCTAACAAAAAAGTTAATTGAAAAAATAGCTATAGAACTAAAGGATAATACTGAATATGATGAATTTTTAGAAAATTTTTGAAAATTTTTAAAAGAATGAATATATTATGAAAGTGAACTTAGAGAAAAAATAGCAGAATTACTTAAATTTAATACACTTTTAAACAAAAAAATTACACTTGATAAATATCTAGAAGAAATACCTCCTACAAAAAAAGAAGATAAAGAAATTAAAAATATATATTACGTTTTAGCAAAAAATGAAAATGAAGCAAGATCTAATCCATATATAGATAATTTTAAACAAAAGGGAATAGATGTTATATTATTAACTGATCCGATAGATGAATGGTTAATCCAAGTACTTACAGAATATAAATGAAATAAATTATTATCTATAACAAATTCAGAATTAGAAGAAGAATCAAAAGAAGAAATAGAAAAAATCGAAGAGTCAAAAAAAGAATTAAAAGACTTACTTGAACTAATAAAAAATACTATCTGAACAGATAAAATTGAAAGTATAAATATCTCAAACAAACTATGAGATAATCTATGAGCATTAAAAACAAAAGAATGAGGATTAACCCCTCAAATGGAAAAAATGATGAAAGCTATGTGACAACATATACACGAAAATAAAAAAATACTTGAACTGAATTCAAATCACAGGATTATAAAAATGATGCAAGATGAGTTTAACACAGATATAAAATCAGAAAAATTAAAAGATTTGATATTATATACATATGAACAAGCTATATTACTCGAATGATGAGAATTAGAAGACTATAAATGATTTATAAATAGAGTAAATAAATTTATAGAAAAATAAAAGTAGGAAATTCCTACTTTTATTTTTCTAATTAATACAACCAATTTCTTCATACTCAATCTGTTGGGGTAATAACTGAAACATAAACCTTGTGTCAATTATGTAATACCTTTAAAACTCACTCATTTTGAACTCAAAAAATAATATCTCACACTCACTTTCAAGATTCCATTATTAATTGAGCAACAATAGTTTTATATCATCATGTTAATTCATCTAAATCCAAGAAATCCATTCAATTAGCACTCATTGATGCTAATTTTAATAATTTTTCACTATTTTCAGAAGTTAAAACCATATTAAATATATTAATAAATACTAAACATATAATAAATATGTTATATATTTTGTCAAATTAATGTTTTTTATTTTTACAATAATTATTAATATTGTAAAAATAAAAATTACAAAAATATTAGTTTTTTTTTGTTTTTTGATTAAAATCAAACAAATTTATATTCTAAAAACAAAAAATAATATGAAAATTACAAAAATAAGTTTAATCACAATATTAACATTAAATTTTTTATGCCATTTTGAAGTAAATGCAGTTGATATACAAATAGTTCCAGCAGATAGTAATATAACTATAAACAACGATGAAACAGAAATTACAAGAAAAGACTTTTTCATCTTTTTGTCAAATCTGTACAAATCAAATACACCAAAAACATACAAATACATAAACCTAGAATTTATAGATTGAACAACTGACAACGAACTTAAAGAATCACTTCAAATTTTGATTTATAATGATATAATAGAAAATAAAAAAATCAAAATTTACCCAAATAAAAAATTAAATGCACATACTTTTTATAATTTTCTTGATTCTAAGTTAGATATTTATTCTGAACCTGATAATGAAAGTTTAAATGATTTAAAAATCAGAAACACAACAAACAAAGATTTAATAAATGCTCAAAATACAATAGAAAAACAAAAGAAATTTAATAAAACTAAGGATAACAGTATATTTTCATCAGATGAAAGTAATACAAACAAGGAAATAAACCTAAAAAAAGAAATATTAAATGATGTTTACCAAACACTATTAGAATGACATTATAATAATGAAAATCTAGATAAATGAGAAATGCTAGATTCTGCAATAGAATGAATAACTAAATGAACAGAAGATAAATATACAACATATTTTCCACCAACAGAAAAAAAATCATTTGATGAATCATTAAATTGAAAATATGAATGAATTTGAGCTTATGTAGATATGGAAACACCCTGAGAATTTAAAATTATATCACCAATCACATGAACTCCAGCTGAAAAAGCATGATTAAAGTGATGAGATATAGTAGTATCTGTTAACTGAAAACTAATAACATCAAAAAATACAGTAAATGAAGTTGTTTCATGGATAAAAGGACCCGCAGGAACTAAAGTTAAGCTTGAGATAAAAAGATGAAAAAATACTTTTTTTGTTGAAATAGAGAGAGCTAAAATAATAATAAAAGAAATTGATAGTAAAGTCATAAATAATAAAACATATTACATACAAATAAAAACATTTTGAGATAACGTAAAATCAGAGTTTGAAGATACATTAAACACTATAAAAAATAACAAAAGTATAAAAAATATAATTATAGATTTAAGAAATAATCCAGGATGATACTTAGACCAAGTTACTGATATGTTATGATTTTTTGTTCCACTAGATGAACCTACTGCAGTTGTTAAATACCAAGATTATCAATTATCATATAAATCAAAATGATATGATTTAATAGATTTTTCAAAATACAATATTATATTATTACAAAACTCTTGAACAGCGTCAGCTTCTGAGATAATGATTTGAACAATTAAAGATTATTATCCAAAAAGTACAATAATAGGGGAGAAAAGTTATTGAAAATGATCAGTACAAACAATCAAGTCATACTCAGACTGATCTGCTTTAAAATATACAATAGCTAAATGGTTTACTTGAAAAACTGAAACAACTATAGACAATACATGAATTATTCCAGATATAGAAGAAATACTTGATGATGAGAAATACCAAAAATGATACGATTCACAATTAGAAAAAGCTTTAGAAATAACTAATAAATAATCATGAAGAAAAAAATACTCTCTACAATAATAATCCTTTCTATACTACTTTCAAATGCATCATATATATATGCGACAAACGAAATTCAAAACACAAATCTAAAGATTATAAATTCTTTTAACTTATTTATTTCAAAAATAGAGAAAAATTTATCAAAAGAAGAACAAATAAAAATATTAAAGAAAATTAAAAACACTGTAGATACAAAATTAGAAAACAATGATTTATCAGAAAATTCAATAGCTATTCTAAATAAAATAAACCTATTAGCTGAAACTCAATTAAAACTAATTAATACTTCTACAGATAAATCAAATTCAGAACAAAAAAAAATAGAGGAAGAGGAAATACAAAAATTTAAAGATCTAGAATTAAAAAACGCAAATATAGAACTTCCATGATATGTAAAACTGATAATAAACACAGAGAGAATTTATATAAATACTATTGTTTCCGAGAATGGAATAGTTGAATTTCTAGATAATGATACAATCAAGAAAATTGACTTTACAAGTTACAATGAAATAACAAGATTAAACTATCTGTTTTTAAAAAGAAAAACATGATACATTTTTCAATATAATTGAAAATATATCCTTGTTGAAAACTACGAATTAGAAAATAAGATACCATATTCAAAGGCAACAAACTTCTTTAAATGATATATATATGATGATGATTATAATTTTCATGAAAAAGATTGAGTATATTACACATATAAATTTGACAAATTTAATTATACAAATGACAAATATTGATTTTTTATAAATTCAATGAAAATAATTTGACTCAATCCTGAAAAATTATTACTTTATGAAAAAAACTGAAAATATTATTTTGTAAAAGAATTCACTGAAGAAAAACTTATAAGTAGTGAAATTATAAATAACATAAACAACAAAAAAATATTTGTAACAATGGTTTATGATGATAAAAAAAATATACTTAAAGAAACAGATACAGAATTTAAAAAATTAAAAGAAATATCAGCAAACTTAACAAAATGATTATCAACAGACAATAAAATAAAAGTTATTTATAATTGGATTTTAAAAAATATAACATATACAAATCCTTTAGATTTATCAAAAAAAGAAATTTTTTCATGAATTTACACTTACATAAATAAAGATTGAGTTTGTGAATGATATACAAAACTGATGGCATATATGTTAATGTTTTCATGAATTGAAGACTTAAGTGTAATAAGATGATATGTAATAGATGCACAAGACTTCCCAAATGTATGACATGCATGGTTAAGAATATGAAGCTACTATTATGATCCAACTTTTGATGACCCTATTTGAAATACGAAAGAAAAAGACTATAGTGAATATCTATATTATAAATTACCAGCAAATTTATTTTATGTAAATAGATATAATTTTGAAGATTTACCTGAATCTCTAAAAACTAAATCAAAAAATGAAAGAGATGATATAGTAAACAAAAATTTATACAATTTAGTAAATGTATATAAAAATAGTAATTACAATATTATGAAATATACTTTACTATTATATAATAACTGATTAAGTTACAATGTGACTATTGATTTAAACAAATTAGAACAGATAATGATTACATATAATGTAAATTGAGCTGATATGACATTTACAAAAGATTGAAAAAAAACATATATAAAAAGTATCAAATACTATGAAGTAACAAAAGACAACATAATGTTAGTTCTAAAAACAATAAACTACGAAACAAAATGAAAAGTATTATTAAAAATTAACAACAATTGAACATATACATATAAATTAGTGTATTCAATGGAGTTATACTAATATAACTACAAAAATATAATAAAATTATTTTGTTTTTTACAAAAAATTATTAATATAGTTTTATATTAATAATTTTTTGTAAAATGAATTCTGAACAACTTAACAATAACCATAACGAAATTTACAAAAATTTTTTTTGAAGAAATGATTTAGTTATAAACTGAAATTTCAGTTTTCCTTGGAGTTATGAATGAACATCAAATAATTACCAAAGCTATCTTAGAATTAAATCAAAACTACCACTAAAATGCTATATCTGATTTAATTACACTACCACAAATACTATAAAAATAAACAAATTAACTTATTTTAATATTGTAAAAAAAAGTTTTGAAGAAATTGAATATAATAAAATAAACAAAAAAGAAAATGAAATAATAGAATTAATTAATTCTGAAATAGAAAAAATTTGATTAAATAAATGAATTGAAATTGAAATATTATCAGAAACAACAAGATGACATTCCTTTTGATTTTCTTGAACTGTTTGAGGGATTTTAGCTTACTGAATATATAAAACTTATGATTTTTTTAAAAATAATGAACCACTAAAAAACGAAGAATTTATTGAAAAATATTATTCAAATATTTATTCACTAGCTTGAAAAATAGACTATATTTCAAGGCATTGAGCTACATTATGACACAATGTAGCTTTTACTTTAAATAAAAATACTTGAATTTCATTTTTTCTGATTGAAAACTATAATAAAACTAGTGTTGAAATAAATACATTTAATAAACTATCTTTCATATTTAAAGAAATAAAAAATCAAAATGAAATAGAATTACCATTTGATTACTATATTATTTTTTCATGATTACCTACAAATACATTACAAGTTGAAAAATGTAAAAACATAGAACTTAATGAAGATGACATATCAAATTTTATATCAAAAAATGAATTTTTAAATAAAAATCCTTCTATAAAAAAACTTTCTGATAATAATTATGTAAATTCAATCAAGTTTGATTTTTTAAATATATTAAACATAAAAACATTAGAATTTTTTCATAAAATATATAACACCCCTTACGATGATAATTTAATTAATAACTTTATTAATCACATAAATAATTATAGATGAGCTCTCTGATCAATAGAAAAACAAACTCAATTTGCACAAGATTTTTCGTATTTCTTTCAAAAAAATATGAAAAACCCAGATGAAAAATTATGAATTAGCCCTGCATATTCATGAAAATTTTGATGATGATACATAGTAATTACAAAAAACTGATTATCAAGAAACAATATAACACAAACAATAAGTGATTTAAAAAATATATATCCTGATTGTGAAATAGAATATAGCTCATATATTGATTGAACATATTCAAACTGAATTGAAATCAATCAATTCATATCAAACTGACAATACTCAGATTATATTGATAAAAACAAAGTTTCATACAAAGATAATAAATGAAAAACTTATTTATGAAATTATAATGAAATAATAAAAGATGAACAAAAATGATTATTATTAGATACCATATGAAACAAAATATATTTTGATTGAATAAAACTAACATCAAAAGATATTCCATCACAAAACACAACAATAGAAATACTGATAAAATTGATTAATAATATAGATAAAGATATTTCAAACAAAGAGCTTCCAATCTCAAGCTATTCAAAAAATAAAAACGAAATGTTATGAAAAATAATTATTCCATTAAAAAACTTAATAGAAAAAAATACAAAAGAAAAATTATCATTAGAATGTAAATGAAGCTTAAACGAATTTTATTTGAGAATTTGAATAGTTAATTTAAAAATATGAATAGTTAATAAAATCTAATTTTTATTTATTTAAAGCAATTTTTAATCTACAATTTTTGCAAAAAAAAACATTATCTTATATAGATTTCAAGTAAATCAAATTATGAAAAAATAATTGAGATTTTATATTTAATCTAATGATAAATAATACTTTGTACTTATAAAACAAATATTGAAGAACTTTAGAATTAATAATTAATGAATTATCAATTAAATTAAGTCTATGAGAAATAATTGACATTTACTCAATGATTCGAATGATATCTATACTGAAAAATAACAGAAAGAAAAAATCTTTCTGTTATTTTTCAGTTTTTTTCTTTTTTTATTCACCTATAAAAATAAGAATATTATTAACAATTTTATTATGAAAAAAACAGAACAAAACATAGATATACAAAAATCATAAAGAAAATAACTTCTTTCCAAGTAAAAAAATCAGACAATATAATGCTTGAGATTATTTGAGAAATATATGAGACTTAAATGAAAACTAATGAAAAGAAAAATGATTCTTTTTATTATATAATAATCTACAATATATATTGACAAATCATGTTGAAATTGAATGAGAGTACCAAAACTTCGTTAAATGAGTACTTGATACTTCATAATATAGTGAAAAAATTATAAAATCATATTTAAATATAAATTAATTTATATATAATAATAAGAAAAATTTTTTAACATTTAACTATAATATAATGCAATACTCAAATGAATCTTATATAAGAATAAACAAAATTAGAAAACTTAAAAGTAATTGAATAATAGTCTATGCAAATTCTTTTAATAATAAACAGAATATTTCCTCATTAAAAAATGAACAGAATGAAGTCAATACATCAGATAAATTACTAATTGAATGAGCAAAATGAAATTATAAAATTTTATGAAGAATTACATCGTTTAGATCTCATTGAAAAATAACATTCTGAAGACTTATTGACAGTACAGATAACATTCAAATAGCATTTTCAAAATGAAAGACTCTATTTGACACATGAAAAGATAAATTAGAAGAAATATTTATTGATGATGAAAAAATCGATTCATATAAATTCTTAGAAAAATATATAGATATTTGAGATTATATATGAGTTACATGAGATTTATTTTATACAAATCATTGAGAATTAACTTTATTCGTCAAAGAATATAAAATTTTATCAAAATCAATTAGATCTCTACCAGATAAATTCCATTGAGTAAAAGACATAGATACAATTTACAAACAAAGATATTTAGATTTAATTACAAATAATCAATCATATGAAAAATTTATTTTCAAATCAAAATTTATAAAAACATTAAGAGATTTTTACCATTCAGAATGATTTATTGAGATAAATACACCAATTTTATGAAATTCCGCATCTTGAGCAGCTGCAAGACCTTTTATAACATATCACAATGATTTCAAACAAGATATGTTTCTAAGAATAGCTCCAGAAGTAGCTTTAAAAAAAGCAACTGTATGAAGATTTGAAAAAGTTTTTGAATTTGCTACAAACTTCAGAAACGAGTGATCAGATCCTTCACATATGCAAGAATTTAATGTTGTTGAACATTATGCTGTATGATGGAATTATTTAGACAATATGGAATTTACTGAAAAAATGTTTAATTATATATTTGATAAATTATGAATTAACAGAAAAATCAATATAAAAGATAAAGAATGAATCATAAAAACAGTAGATTTTTCAACACCATGGGAAAAAATTGATTATATAGAATGAATTAATAAAGTTTGTTGAATTGATGTATCAATTTATAAAGAATGACAAGAAAAAAAATTAATTAATGATATTAAAAACAAATGAATTACTTTTGAAAATATGGAAATAATGTGAGTTCCAACATTAATTGATTATTTGTACAAAAAAGTCCTTAGACCATCAATAATATGACCAGCATTTGTTTACAATTACCCAAAAATCATGCAACCATTAGCAAGACAATCAGATAAAAATTCAAACATAGTTGAACAATTTCAGTTAGTAGTAAACTGATTGGAAATCAACAAAGCTTACTCAGAATTAGTTGATCCAGAAATACAAGTAAAAAATTTTATATCACAAAAAAATGCAATAAATAAATGAGACCAAGATGCAACTCAATGAGATTATGATTTTGTTTTAGCAATGGAATATTGAATGCCACCACAATCTTGATTTTGAATGTGAATTGAAAGAATTTTAACAATATTACTCGAACAAGATAATTTAAGAGATGTTTTTCTTTTCCCAAGTTCAAAATATGATAACAATTTAAATTCTAATGAATTTGAAAAGTTTTACTCACAAAAACATAATACAAATGACACCATAATAAACGTAAAAAATATTGATGATACAAATAAAGTTGAAATATCATTTAACATGTATGAAGAACTAATTAAACAAACATTAATAAATTATTTCAATAAAGTTAAACACTCATATTCAATAACAACAACATCATTAATATGTGAAAAAAATATATTTGATTGAAAAAATAAAATAGAAGTTAATCATATAATAAAAAAAATAAACAAAAAACTAGAAAAAATAAATGTTTGATTAAAAACCTATAAAGATGAAATAAATTTTAATAATATAAAAGAATTATTAAAAAATTTTGCTGAATTACTTACAAATGAAAAAGAAAAAATAAGAAATATACTTAATAAATATGAGACAAATCATGTATTTGATGATGAATTTTCAAGAACAATTGATATATTAATAAATATTGAAGAAAATAAAGACTATTTTAAATATAAAGTTGATCAAATTGCAACATTTCTTCCAAAAAATCAACCATTATACGCATTTACATGTTTTTGTATAATACCAAGTGTTATGTGTAAAAAATTAATTATAAGAAAACCAAAATCTATGAAATGATTTTTTGATGAACTAATAAGCATATTAAAAATCAATACATTTTTTCCAAACATAGAGGTAGTATCAAAAAGTAGAAGTGAATATATGGAGATAATCACTGAAAAAGAACTAATAAACTGAGAATATTACCCAAAAACAGATGCTGTTATATTTACATGAAATTCAGACCATTCTGAAGAATTAAAAAAACACTTCAACATAAAAACTTTATTTATAACTAATTGAAGTTGACATAATCCTATAATAATAGAAAAAGATGCTGATATAGACAGAGCCATCAATGCAGTTTGTGAACTCCAACTATATAATCAATGACAAGACTGTGCTGCACCAAACACTATATTTGTAAATGAAAATATTTATGATGAATTTATGAAAATATTATGAAATGAGATATCAAAAAAGAAAGTA
Organism: Candidatus Altimarinota bacterium; assembly: GCA_028692735.1. Taxonomy (GTDB): domain Bacteria; phylum Patescibacteriota; class Gracilibacteria; order BD1-5; family UBA6164; genus Altimarinus. The sequence goes on along the minus strand of JAQUWS010000023.1, from coordinate 4,272 downwards.
TGAGACTATATTTCAGCAGACTTGTGACCAATTACCGAAGTATCAATGATAAATTCAATAAATAATATACTTATTGAAAATTTTGAATACCTTAATACATCAATACCTAATTCTTGAATAATAGATTATAAAAATAAATATGTATATCCAACAATTATAGAAAAACCATTATCAGAATGATGAAATTACAAAGAATTATATGCTCCAATTTTCTTTATTCAAAAATACAAAAATGACGAAGAATTAAAAAACTATTTTGAAACACAACACTACAAAAACAATGCAATGTACTTAACTTTATACTGAAAAAATAAATATATATTTTGACTTGTTGATAAGAATATTGAATGATTATGAATCTTACATAAAGAAGATACTTTTCTACACAATAAACATCTACACATGAAATGAATAGAAAGAGGAACTCAACCATATTGATGATATTGAATATATTCTTCAAACTATACTTTTATGTGAAAAACGACAAGCAAACCAACTTTACCACAAAGAGATATATATGAAAATTTAATATGAAATAATTTAAATACAATATTAACTAGTTTAATAGATAAAATAATTAGTAACAAAGAATAAATAACTTGTATATTACTAAAAATAAATATAATGTATAAAATAACAATCATTATTATGAAAAAGCTACACACTACATCTTTACCTTGTCCGATAAAACTATTTATATGAAAATGGTTTTTATAAAGGTGTAAAAAGTCTATATAAATTATAAAGTCATTTTCAAAAGAAAATGGCTTTTTTATTTTTTAATTAAAAAAATTATGATTATACAATTCATTTGATGCTGAAATATGTGAGAAATAATACTAAACTCCATAATAAAAAGCAAAATAAAATGTGAAATATACATAAAAACAAGGACTATGGAAAAAGAAAACATGCTAAAAGAAAAATATAAAGTTAACTTATGAATAAATAAAGACGCTGATATAGTGATTTTAGCAATAAAACCAAACCAATTTAAAGAAATAAATCTAAATATTTTTAATAAAAACACAATTATAATTTCAATCATGGCAGGAATAAGTATCAAAAAGATTAAAGAAAAATCTTTATCTGACAAAATTATTAGAACAATGCCAAATACTCCATCGTTAGTATGAAAATGAATAATTTGATACACTGCAACAAATAATATTTTAAAAAATGAAATACAATTATTTAAAAAACTTTTTAGTAAAACCTGAAAGACAATTGCATTGAATAACGAAGATGAAATAAACAAAATAACTGCACTTTCTTGATCATGACCGGCATACTATTATTATTTTACAGAAGCCATAATAAATATAGCAAAAGAAATGGGCCTTTCAAAAGATATATCAAAAATAATTTGATACAATACATTCTTTTGAGCCTGAGCATTACTAGAAAAAAGTAATCTAGATATAGAAACTCTTAGAAAAAATATAACATCCCCCTGATGAACAACACAAAAAGCAATAGAAATATTTGAATCAAACAACTTTAAAAACTCAATAGAAAAAGCTATAAAATGAGCTTATAAAAAGGCAAAAGAATTAAATAATAACTAATATTTTATGAAAACAATAATTACAAAAAATATTGAAAATATAAAAAATGCTTCATTTTCAATAAACAATCTATCTATAAAAAAGAGAAACACTATAATCAAAGAAATATGAAATAGTCTGATAATAAATAAAGATTTAATACTAAAAGAAAACAAAAAAGACTTAAAAAAAATTGATAAGAATTGTCATAATTATGATAGATTATTACTAACTGAAGAAAGAATAAAATCAATTAGTGAATCTTGTACAAATCTATGCAAAATAAAAGATCCACTAAACAAATTTAACAAAGAAAAAACTATAAAAACAAATGATGACTTAATAATTAAAAAAATTTGAATACCATTATGAGTAATAGCTTGTATATATGAAGCAAGACCAAATGTAACAATAGATTTAATCGTAATGAGTATAAAATCATGAAATGCAATAATATTAAAATGATGAAAGGAAGCTAAAAACACAAATAAGATACTTGTAAATCTAGTAAAAAAAGTATTAGAAAAAAATAAAATAGATACAGATATAATCTACAATTTTCCATTAAATAGACAATATTTAAAATATTTGTACAACTGAATTTGATTAATTGATGTAATAATTCCAAGATGATGAAAAAAATTAATAGAATCAGTTAAAAAAAAGTCATTAATTCCTATAATAGAAACATGAGCTTGAGTAGTACATATGTATTTAGATGAAGACATAGATAATATAATTAATCAAACTATTGAGGTTATTACAAATGCAAAAGTTAGTCGTCCTTCTGTTTGTAATGCACTTGATACATTAATAATAAATAAAAATATAAAAGAAGAAAATATCAGATATATATTAGATACATTAAAGCAAAATAAAATAAATTTAATTGAAATTGAACAAGATTATAATAAGGAACATTTAAATCTTAATTTAAATATAAAATATGTAAACAATATAGATGAAGCAATTAAACATATTTATAAATATTCTTCTAAACATAGCGACTGAATAATTAGTAAAAACAATAAAAACATAAATTACTTTTTAAATAAAGTAGATACCTCCGTTGTCTATGTAAATACATCTACCAGATTTTCTGATTGATGATGCTTTTGATTTTGATGAGAAATATGAATTTCAACACAAAAATTACATGCAAGATGACCTATGTGAACAGAAGCACTAGTTACATATAAATACATAGTAAAATCCGATTTCAAAACAAGATAATATATTATAATAAACATTAAATAATATGAATAATAAAACATATGTTATAAAAATTTGATCAAATGTGTTAATTTGAGAAAATTGAATTAATGAGAAAGTTATAGAAAATATCACTAAACAAGTTAATATATTAAAAAATAGTAATATTAATGTATTAATTGTTAGTTCAGGAGCCGTAGCTTTGTGAAAGAAAAAAATGAAAATTAATGAGATAAAATGACTTACAAAAACAGAATGCTGACAAATATTTTCAAGTGTATGACAAGCAAGTTTGATGGAAATATATACAAAATATTTTGATAATTACAAAATAAATATTTCACAAGCTCTATTAACAAGAAAAGACTTCAGCGAAAAAACTAATTACAATTCAATAAAAAAAGTATTATTTACAAGTCTAAACCTATGAATTATACCTATTATAAATGAAAATGATGTATTATCAGAAGAAGAACTAGATTTTTCAGATAATGATGAACTTTGAGCATTGATCGCAGCAATGATATGAGCAGAGAAATTGATTATATTATCAAATATAGATTGACTTTATGATGAATATCCAAATTGAAAACTTATAAAAAAAGTTGAAAAAATTGATAAATCAATATTATCTATGGTGTATAAAGATAAATCAAGTATGTGAAAATGATGAATGGAAAGTAAATTAAAAATCGCTAAAATGATGCTTGATTTATGAATTAAAATGTATATTGCAAATTGAAACAAAGAAAATACAATAGAACAAATATCAACCTGAAAAAATCCTTGAACCTTATTTGAATGAATTATTGAAAATAAAGTTGATTCTATAAGAAAATGGCTAAAAGCATGAGCTTCTCCAAAAGGGAAGATTTATGTAAGCACAATAATTGCTGACTTACTTAAATCAGGAAAAAGAGCATCACTACTTGAAATATGAGTAGAAAAAATAGAAAAAAATTTTTCAAAATGAGAAGTAGTAGAAGTTTGTGATGAAGAAGGGAAGTGTATATGATACTGAGTATCAAAACTTGACTCTACAAATATAAACAAAGACTCTAAAGATACAAAAATTGTTATACATACAAATTACTTTATAAATATATAATTATGAACTTAAACATAGAAAAACTTTTAATGGAAGTACCAATTACAAAGATTAATCATATAGAAAATAATGAAGTTTTTGCTTTACTTGAAAAATTTAATATGTGTTGAAGTATAAAAGTTAAAACTGTTTATTGGATTATAAAAAAAGCCATTGAAAGAAAAGAACTTGATAAAAACAAAACTATACTAGAAGCATCTAGTGGGAATACTGCTATATCACTAGCATATTTAGCAAATCTATTTGATTTAAAAGTATTACTCATTGTACCAGATAACACAGCACCATGCAAAAAAAAGCTCATAAAATCATATTGAGCAGAACTTATAGAAGTTCCATGAGCTACTGATGATGCAATTGATTACAGAAACAAACTTCATAAAGAAAATCCTTGAAAATACTTTT
>JAQUWS010000073.1 GCA_028692735.1 Candidatus Altimarinota bacterium | reverse complement strand
ATTTTTTCTCAAATTGTTACAACAATTCTTTTCCGTCAAACCATAGTTCATAATCATAAAGAAACTGATATCAAAACTATTATCCACCAAGGAGCATAATCAACAAGTTTTGAAACTCAACTTACATTATTATCAAATTGATCATTATTAATGATTTCAGATTGACTAATATTGTGTTGAATATCCTGATTTCACATAATTGAAGCGGCATAAACTTGAGAAGATTTATAATTTAATTGTGGAATAGCTTTTAATTTTTTTATATTATTTTGAAAAGCTAAAACATCTTCTCTTATATCTCTTTTACTAGTATTTTCATCAGATATTCATTTTTTAATATTATTTAAATCTAAAATAGCATCTTGAACAATTTTTTTACTATCATCATCAAAATTACCAATTTCAACTGATTTTAAAGAATTCTCTACATAAACAATATTATCATTTAAATCATTAATTTTTATATATGGATCAATTGCAAATGATGAAGGAGCTAACACAACCAAAATTAAAACAGCTAATCAAACTCATTTTTGTCAATCATTGCTTCCATGTGCAAAACTTACCCAAGCAGAAGTTCAAATAAGCATTGAACGCAACCATAGTTTAGGTCTTCTTTTCTTTTTCTTAGATGGTGCTGAGAAATAATATTTACTTTTTATGAATTTATATGAAATAAACATAAGTACTCAAGCTAATATAAATCATATAATTGGAGAAATAAATAAAGATTCAATTACCTCTATTGCCTTTTCCCAATTTGGAATAACTTTTACATCTCAATTCATAGGAATTAAAGTCATCATTATAGTTACTCCAAGTATTGCTCAAATCAATGAATGAGAACTAGAACAAGGAATCCCATAATACCAAGTAACGAAATTCCATATTATAGCAGATAAAAGTAATGAAATTATTACTGTTATTCAAAAAGATGTAGATTGATATCAAATTGCATCTAGTGGCAACAAATGGATTATAGCCATTGCAACTCATATACCTCATAAAGTTACTCCTAAAAAATTCATAAATCAAGCAATCAAAACTGCCTTTTTTGGTTTTAATGATTTAGTATAAATTACAGGAGCAACGGCATTAGCTGTATCATGAAATCAATTTATAAATTCAAAAGCAGCTACAAGTAATAAACACAAAACAATGAATATAAAAATTCAAAAATGTATTCAAAATATCATATGTATAATTTAAATATTAAATACTCTATAACTAATATTAAATCACATTTTTTTTAGATAATCAAATAATTACTACGTTTTTTTCATCAAAATATAACAAATTAACATAAACAATTTTTTATTGATAATTTATATACAATTTGTATACAATTTGTATATAAATAATATTACATTATATAAAACAATTATATGAATTTACCAACGTTTTGAACAACAAATAAACATAAACTTGAAGAATCAAGTAAAATATTATGAATAAAACTAGAATGATATACACAAGAAGATTTAGAAAAAATAAAACTAAGTTGAAACTGAGATTTAAGAGAAATTCAATCTATGAATATAATAGAAATTGTTGAACAAAAAGCAAGAGATGTATATGATATCTTATGAAAACCAGTATATGAAAACCAGTAATAGTTGAAGATACTTGATTATACCTAGATTGACTAAACTGATTTCCATGACCATTTGTAAAATACCTACTTGAATGACCTTGACTTATTGCCTTATTTAAAATAATGCAATGAGCAGAAAATAGAAACGCTAAAGCCATAACTTGAGTTTCAATGTTTGATTGAAAAAATTTTACTACTTGATATTGAGAATTAAAATGAACAATTCCATTAGAACCAAGATGAGATAAATTTTGATGGTCAAATGCTTTTGAACCTTTATGAACAAATAAAACTTTTTGAGAGATGACTGAAGATGAAAAAAAACAAAATTTCTATAAGAAAACTAGCTCTAGAAAACTTTATCAAAAATTACAAAAAATAAACTGCTTAAATAAGCAGTTTATTTTTTACTTTAGTTTTACTAAATCAATTTCTATTGTTGGCATTCATTCTGAATATGGGGCAATCTGATACTGGTTAAAAATAAATTTAACTTTCAAACTTCCCTTTTCAATTCAAGTTATTAACCAATTTTCATAATTCTCTTTTTTCGCTTCAAGTCATGTTTGTAACCAATTTTCATCAGTATTTAATTCTCATTTATCATACAAATTTTTAAAATATTCTAAACTATAATCTGATATCTTTTTTAATAATGTTTGACTTTTTAAGTTAATTTCTTTCCCTGAATTTGTGAAATTAAAAGTTTTTATTTCAGTATTACCATGTGCTCATCAAGTATAAGTATAAAATTCAAATTTATAAGTGATAATCCCTCAAACTGTTTTTTCTTCTCAAACTATATAAAGTTCATTTTTCCAATTATGAGTAGATGTATCTTGATTTTTTATTCAATTAGAAAAATTAACTATATATTCTTTTACATATTTATACACTTTATCATCTATATTTTTATTACCAACTAACGAAAAATCAATATCAACTTTTATAGAATCAGTTTCTTTGGATATTTTTATATTTTTTTGATTTTCAACTTTTTTACATTCTCAAGTATAAGCAATTTCATTTTTTCATGCCATACATTTATTACCATAAGTTACTCAATTTGTTCAACATACTGGATTATACTCCATAGTACAAATTGTAGCTTCGTCACTTGATGATGAAGCAGAATCACAAACTCAATCATATAAATATTTAGCTAAACCATTTTTTTCTAATTCACATTTATTAGAAAATGTTTCTTTTATTGGAGGACATGGTGCCATAATACATTGAACTTGAACTTCTCAACAAACAGGAGCATAATCATCAGTACATACATCTGAGTTAACAGTTCAAGAAGCACATTCTCATCTATAATAAGCCCATTCATCACAAACTGTTCAATCTTTAAAAGTACAAATTCAACTTTGAGATCAAGATGAATCAGTAACAATACTAAGAGTTCATCAATCTTGTTCACATTTTACTGATGCAGGATTAGCGATAGCAAATGCAGATATAAAAGAAAAACTCATTATAACAAAAAACATAATTTTGATTAACTTTTTCATACTCATATTATTAAAAAATAAATTATTAAAAAACATTATTCACTTGCTCATACTATATTTCAAGTCTCATCATATTTATAAAAATCTTTTACTAAAGGAACTATTACATAATCTGAGTAATATGAACTATTTCCATCCTTTTCAACTTCAAAAACAATTGATGGAATAAGATACAATTGATTAACATTATTTCTAAAAATATAAGAACTTACATATTTCAATTTAGGATTTTTTAATTTTAAATCAATATATTTAGCATTTTCTGTTAGTGCGTTATTAAATCAATATTTTCATCAAACATTAGCAACCTTTAATATATTTTTTGTATTTTCTTCAGTATCATAATCTGATTTTAAATAATTATCTACAACCAATCAATTTAATCAACTAACTTTCTTATCAGCTAAACTAACTTCTATTCTAACTCAAGAGTTTTCACCAGATTCTTCAACAACCTCATTTCAATCAATAATCAATGGATAAACGACATTAACAAAATTCTGAGAATATTCTGGAATAGTATTAGTTGAAATAAAGTTTTTATAAGCAACCACATAACTTGTTTCAACTTTTGGTTTTCAATACTTAGACAAATCTATTTTATGTTTAGATAAAAAATCATTTGAAATTGATAAAATTTCATTTTCATCTAATAATACATTTTTACTAGTTTGTTCATAATCAGTTTGAGGCCATTTTAACCAATTTCTATACATACTTAAACTTGAATTTTCAAAATCAACGAATATATTCAATCAAAAATCATCATTTTCAACAAATGAAATATTTGAAACACCTATATTACCAAAACTTCATATATCAACTCAAGCAAAGTTTAACTTTTTTAAACTATTTGAAAAATCTGTATTATATGAAACTTTTTTTTCTTTTTTATAAACAGGCATTTTTCCTTTTAACTCTAAATTTAAATCTCAAGAAAAACTAAATCTATAAATTTCAGAAACATAATTTTGAGTATCCGGAGAAAATGTTTTTAACATAGACATAGTAGATCATCATCATCATCATAATCAAGTAGCTCTGTCTCAAGATATACTTCATCACACAAATCAGTCAGATACAGAATCTTTTGCTAATAAAGAAGAATTTAGATTATCAGATCAATTAGCAAGATTTCAAAATCATTCTTTATTATCAGTAATATTTGTCTCAATGACTTTTGTATCACCACTATCTTTTATAACATTATCTTTTTTAACTAAAGGTATTTTATTTTCTAAAGCCAAATTATTATTTTTTGAATTTACTCAAGAATTTGCAGAATCTCATAATTTATTATTAGTAGTAGTAGGATTTGAAACATTTTTATCCAAATTCTGTTCACTTCAAACTAACTTTCAAAAGTTTCAATCAACTTCCTTTACTTTATTCTCAAATGTTATTTTACCGGAGTTATCTCCTAAATCAAAATTTCATATAAATATGTCCTTATACATTACAAAACTAAAAGCTGCG
>JAQUWS010000072.1:3169-4703 GCA_028692735.1 Candidatus Altimarinota bacterium | reverse complement strand
TGTTTATTTTATCTTTTTGTTTTATTCCTCTGTAGGGACCTCCAGAGTACACAACCCTTGCATTCTGCCCTACTGAACTACGAGCACCGTATATTTTTTGTTTATTTTATCTTTTTGTTTTATTCCTCTGTAGGGACCTCCAGAGTACACAACCCTTGCATTCTGCCCTACTGAACTACGAGCACCGTATATTTTTTATTTTTTGTTTATTTTTTTAGTCATAAAAATTATACTTTATAGCGGTACCCTAAAGTGCACATCCAATAGAATACCAACTAAAGTATATGTATAATCTTATACTACAAAATTTGCTCTCAAAAAAATTGAAAGCAAAATAAGTATATAAAATTTATGAAGAATTGCAAGTTTTTGTATGAAAATCAACTGTATTATTTATACTTTTGTAGACTAATCCATATTTTTTCTCATAGCTCTCAAAAATACCATTTTTTTCAATCTATAAAAATTTCTGCTCATCATATTTTTGGATATCAATTTGGTTTTGATTTATTAAGTCAGAGGTTATAAATTGTAGCTATTATTCAAAATTTATTATTTAAATCATATCATTTATCCATCCATTGTTTTTTTATCATTTTTATTGCTAGTCAAGTATATAGGTATTGATGATAATAATTTATGTTTTCAGTTAATTTCTTTTGTAGTGATAAATTTTTATTATATTGAACATCATCTAAGATTGTTTCATATTTTTTTCATAAGTAAAATTCTGAAGTTGAATCCTTTAAGTATTTTTCGATTTCAAGAGCTGTAGAGATTTTCATTCATCAAATTCATAAAGAAAAATCTGTAAAGCTTTGAAGTATATTGTTTTTCACCATTTGCTTAAAAAAACCTCTATTTGTCATAGTTCATCTAAGTTGTTCTATCATAATTGTACTTTTTAATTCATCCTCAGTTACATCATCTAGTGATTTTATAACACTTCCAAAATATTCTTTTGCTCATGAACCTGAGAAAAAATTTCTAACATAGTTATATGAATCATAACTATATATATCTGAAATTATATTGTTTATAAACTTCTTATCTATATCATTATTTACATTGTTTTTAAGATTAGCAAAAGTATAAACTCAGTCTTTATTTTTATTTACACAATAAGTAATATATGGTTTTAGGTTTCAGACTAAAAGTTCTGTATGTGAAAAAATATCGTTAATATTTGATTCTCATAAAAAATCAAAAGAACTATCAAGTGATAATAAGATTTCTCTTTTACAAAATCTTATTTTTGATTCTCTTTCATCATCTCTTGTTATATAATTTCATTGCATCTGACTATCAATAGAATTATTTTCGTTAACTTCAAAATCTACTAAATCTTTTTCATTTAAGTTAATTACTCTACTAACTCCTGATTTTTCATTTGTTAAACCTAAGTTAACAGCAAGCATCAAAATTATTGGAACTATTAAAAATATAACAAATAAAACTAAAATTACTCTGATAATTATCTTCCTCACTTCCAACTAAAATTACAAAAAATATAAATTAGTTTTATTATATATAT
>JAQUWS010000072.1:0-3069 GCA_028692735.1 Candidatus Altimarinota bacterium | reverse complement strand
ATTATATATATTTTTATCTCAATTTGTATTTATATTTAAAGCTCAAGTTCATATAACTGGATATGTTCATATATTTTTGTTTACATATGTATATGGTGATTTATCATATCAAACTCATTTAGTTCAATCCCAATCAATAATTATTGATCACGATCAAGTCACTAAATCTGTGTTTTTTAATAATTGTAATTGGAATGGGGCTCATAGAGTTTTTATAGTTACTATTAACTCTCATGATGAAAATTTAAGTCAATCATGGTATGAAAGATTTCACAAATCCAAAGATCATGTGTTTAGAATTATCTCAGGTTCATCTATATAAAAGGTAACTCAAGTTGATGAAGTATTTGCCATATTATCTGAGATTTGAAAATTATAATAATATTTTCAATATGATAAATTGTTTGTAGGGTATGTTGCTTGAGTTGTTGTAATAATTTTTCATGCTAAATTTAATCATGTAGAAGAAATATCACTTCACCATGCAGTTCAATTCCATTTATATAGACTTATAAGACTTGATCAAGTATTAATTCAAGAAGATGCATCATTATAATAAATTATTAAATTATGATTTCATCAAGGAAGTAAATATCAACTTGAATAATTTGTACTTGTTATTGTCGGAGGAATTAAATCATTATTATTCATAAAAGTAATATAATCAACATATGCATTATCTGTTCATGAGTTTATACTTCAATCTTTTATATAACACCATTTATATATATGATTTCAAGCTGATATTGTATTATTTGTATATAAAGTCCAAGGAACTGTTCAAGACCAATTTTGTTGTTCAACATTATCTATATAAAATCTTAAATAATCTCATCCAGCTTGAGATGATACATAATAGTAAAAAGATATTGTTCAAGTTCAACCATAAAATGTATTATCAACCTCAAAACAAGATTGAGAATTTACAGCTCATAAATTATTGCTTTGAATTGAATATAATAATTCATAAGGATTTGTTGTAACTCTTGACCAAATTCATGATGTAACAGTATACTTTCAAGGTGTTTCAAAATCTATAATAGAGTTTATAGCTTCTCAAACATTATTTATATTTATAGTGAACTGTTTTTGAAATTGTCATCAGTGTCAGTCATCTGTTTGAATTCTTATATAATATGTGTTTTTTATTTCATAATCTGGTGATTCATTTATCTTTAATATATTTCATGATAAAGTAAAGCTTGAATTATCAGTATCTCATATTCAAACTACAAAAGAATAAGTATGAGTATCTCAAGAATCAGCATCAGTTGTAGATAATGTTCATATTATTGATCCTGCAGCAACATTTTCATTTATTGTATTATTTGATAATGTTATATTTGTAGGAACATTATTTACTGAAGTCACTCAAGCTAATGTGAAAATTTGTCAATTTGATAAATTAAGTCATGAAACTCTCCATATTGATCAAGCGGTATTTGTCATTGCAATTGGTGTTTCATCAGACAAAAGTCAATTATTGTTTGAATCATATACAAAATAATACAAACTTCATGAATTATATATTGGTATATCAAAATTTGAATTTCATACATCAAAATCTAAATTAAGAGTTCAAACATCTCATACTTCTTGAACTTTCCACTTACGAGTAAGTATCTCATATCCAGTTGGATTTCATGTTTGAGTCCAAGTATTACTTCAATTATTATTTGAAACCATAAAAAATTCCTTATTTGAAATATCAACAAAACTGTTTGACATATTTGTTCATTCTCAAATAGCCTCTACTGTAAGGATTCAACTATCATTACTTGACTTGGATTTTACTTGTCAAAGTGAACTTGAGTCATCTCTTCATATTCATAAAATATTGTAAATATATGATCAAGCAGTTGAATAATTCCATATAATTGTTCAATCAGATGCTATGTAATTCATAGTTCATCAACTTAATGTTATACCATATTTTACAGCAAGATAAGATTCTATTTTTTGTCTATCTGTATCAGTTACTCTTGAAGAATAATCTATAATTTCAGCTATTTTTCAATTATAATATGTAGGATCAGCGGTATAAATACTTCCTCAAATTCTAAAATCTGCTGTTGAAAGTGTTTGGTATGTATTAACACTTGTATTATTAACCTGTATTCATTTTTCAAATATATCTGTTCAAGTTCATGCATTATTTTCATTAACTGACATCAACATAGGCCTTTGTGCTTGATACGAATATGCTCAAATTTGAGAAGATCTCCGGTTTGTGCTAGATCATATTGCATGAGTTATTACTTCATCATTCATTGCAATAGTAAATGCTCAAAAAGTTAATCAAGCATATGTTAATCAACAAGTTCATGAACTTAAAACTCAAGATGTACAATCCCGTCAAAAAGGAATTTGTTCTGACATAGTTCAATCTACTTGATTATTAGGTACAATTACCATAAAATATGTTTTTGAATATGCTCAATTATTTAAGTTTTGTAGATATTGATTTGTTCAATTAAAACTTATTAAAGGATTATAATTCAAGTTATTTGCATCATTATTTATATAAGTTGGAGCTATTCAAGATGTAGCATTATATCAATTACCAGATTGGTCTGTCCAACTAGTTATTGAAGCTCAATCTGTAATTGAGTTAGTTCATTTATTTGATTTAAACCATAATGCCATACCAGTTATTCATCATGGGCTTGCAGGATCAGATGCAGTAACTTGTACTTGATCTAATTCAACTTTTTGTAATCAATTTGAAGTTAAATATGCTCTAAACGTGAATAATCAAGTTCATCAAGAAATTAGATTAAATGATGATAAATTTGAATTAATTACTGAAGCACTACTTGAATCTGATACTCATCATGTTGTTGCTATCCAAGTACTTCAGTTCCAATAATACCAAGTTGTTCAATTATTTTTTGATATTTGATATGTGACTGTTCACTGATTTCAAAATCATAAAGCTTGAGAAAAAGTTAATAAGTTGTTTGCTGTTCAATAATTTAATGGGTTTATTGGTTGTATATATGGACTTGTTGTATCATAGTGAAGTTCTAGAATTTCTAAAGCATCACTATTATATGATGCAACATATAC
>JAQUWS010000071.1 GCA_028692735.1 Candidatus Altimarinota bacterium | reverse complement strand
ATTATCAAAAATATTTTTTACTTTGTTTTGATTTTAGTTTTTTTGTTGGTAAAATGGTTTTTAGAATGTAGAATGTAGAATGTAGAATGTAGAAATTTGTTTGTCATTTAGATTGGAGTGGAGAAGTTTGTATTTTGCATATATAAATAAATTTGTAAAAAACATTTTTTTGATACTTTGATAGGTCTCTCGACTTTGCTTGAGATGATAAATATGTAAATTTATGTTTTTTTAGATAATATTTAATATTATTAGTAATTATTTAATTTTATGAAAATTGCAATATTGCATGAGATGCTTGTTAAACTTGGGTGAGCTGAGAAGGTTGTAGAAAAGATGATGGCTATTTTTTCTGATGCTGATTTATATACTTTGATTTATGATGAGGAAAAGGTTTGAAAAGTATTTTGAAAAGATAAAGTAAAAGTTTCTATGTTGACACAAAGGATTTATAAGATTATAAAAAATCAAAGATTTTGTCTTCCTTTTATGTCTAGGGCTGTAGAAAGTTTGGATTTTTCAAATTATGATGTGCTTTTATGTAGTTCTTCTGGATTTGCTCATGGTGCTATAACAAAACCTGAGACTAAATTTATAGTTTATTATCATTCTCCATCTAGGTATCTTTGGGATTGGACAAATGAGTATAAGAGAGATATTTGATTTGATAAGTGAATAAAGTGATATATATTAAGTAAATTATTTTTAAAGTTAAGGATTTGGGATTATATAGCTAGTAATAGAGTTGATGTAAATTTAGCTAATAGTAAAAATTCTGCTTTGAGAGTAAAAAAGTATTATAGAAAGGATTGTGAGATTTTGTATCCACCTATAGAGATAAGTAGATTTAGTAAAAGTATTGAAAAAAGTTGAGTTTTGGATGAGATATTGAAAAAGGAAAAATTATTTAATGATCCTGAAAAAATATCCGGGTCAAGCCCGAATACTAAAGGTTCACCAGGATGACAGTCTGCGGAGTTCTTGTGAAATTTAAAATGACAATCTGTAAATAAGGAAAATAGTATTAAAGATTCTGAAACAATCTCTGGCTTAAGCACGAGGACTAAAGATTCACCAGAATGACAGTCTAAAAAAATAAAGTATTATATAATAATTTCTACTTTGACTGAGTTTAAGAAGATAGATGTTGCTATTGAGTGATTTAATAGAATGCAAGATAAAACTTTGGTTATAATTTGAGGTTGAAACTATAAGGATACACTTTTAAGTAAAGTTACTTGAAATAATATAATATTTACTTGACCAAGATATGGGGATGAGTTAGTTGAACTAGTACAATGAAGTTTATGACTTGTTTTTCCTTGAGAAGAAGATTTTTGAATAGTTCCAATTGAAGCTATGGCTGCTTGAAAACCTATATTTGCTTATGCTTGATGATGACTTTTGGAAACTGTTTTGGAGGATAAAACTTGAAGTTTTTTTCAAGATAAAGAGTGATATGATTTTGTTTCAAAATTTAGTGAGTTTGATAGCAAAGTACAATCTTGATTTTTTAAAAAAGATTTTGTTATAGATCATGCAAAAAAGTTTGATGAAATAAATTTTGAAAATAGATTAAAAGAGATTGTTTTTTGAAAAAAATAGACTTTACAATTTTTATAAAGTTTGTAAACTATAGTTTGATATATTTTATTAATTGTTTTTTATGAAGAAGTTAAATGTATATTTAAAAGTGTTATTTTCCTTTTTTATTTTTTTGATGCCATTTCATGCTCTTTTAATTACTACTTTAAAATGTAGATTTTGAATTGATACAAATTTACTTAGGTTTTGGAAAGAAATATTTGTTATAGTTTTACTATGAATAACTTTACTTGATCTTTATAATAAAAAATCAAAAATTAGTTCTTTATTAAAATGAAATTATTTAGTTTGATTGACTATAACTTTTATTATTTGTTCTTTGATATTTATTGGTTTTCCATATCTTGAATTTAAAGTTTCAAATTTTTTGTGATTTAAGTATGATGTTTTCTTTTTGTTTTGTATGCTTATCTGAATTTATCTAAATTTTGTAAAAGAAAACTTTAATTTGATGTTGAAAACTATTTTGATTTCTTGATTTGCATCTATTGTTATATTTTTGCCTTGGTATTTGTTTTGAGATATTTCGAGTTTGAGTGATATATTTTGATATTCTGCAAAAGTATCTACTTATAAAGCAAATGCTTGTATAAGTTTTGCTCAAAATGTAAATGGGCAACATAGATTTCAATGAACTTTTTGATGACCTATAACTTTTTCTATATTTTTGGTTATTTTTTATTTGATTTATTTAGGTTATATATTAAAAGAAAAAATCATAAATTTTAAATTAAAACTTGTTTATATTTTAGTTCCTTCTTTATTTGTAATTTTGTCTATATTTTTTTCATATAGTAAGACATCTATTTTATGATTAGCTTTTTGATTATCTGTGTTTTTTTATCTTGCTATGAAATATGTGTTTAAAAAATCATTGAAAAAATCACAACTTTATTATATATATTGATTTTTATTTATAGTGGTTATTTGAATTGTTATTGTTAAAAGAGATTTATTTTTACATCCTGAGGCTATTTTAAACAGACTTGAAAATCTATCTAGATCTCTTGAAATGTTTGGTTATAATCCAGTTTGATATGGTTTATGAGTTGCTTGACCTGCTAGTCAAGTATGAAGAAGTATAGAATCACTTTGAAATTGGCAAATTTTGGCTCAAAGTACTTCTGCTATTGCTGTGTTTTTACCTGAAAATTGGTATGTTCAGATTTTGCTTGAGGAATGAATTTTTGGTTTTTCTATATTTGTTTCTTTGTTTTTAGTTCTTTGATTTACTTTATTTAGATGAGTTAAATCTAAGAAAGACTTTTTTAGTATTTGAATTTTTTCTTCATTTGTAAGTATTTGTTTTATGGCTTTATTTTGTCATGCATTTGAAGATGCTTGAACAGTTTATCCATTTTTTATGATTATTTGAGCTTATATTGCAAATAACATAAAAATAAATAGTTAGTTATGAAAAAAAATATTATTGATTTATTGACTCAGATATTACTTCCTTCTCTTACAATACTTTCTCAAATATTTGTTGCTTTGAAGTATCCTCAATATGGAGTTTTAGTTAATTTGTTGGCTCAACCTTTTTGGTTGTATTCCTCTTGGAAAGCTTATAAGGAAGCATGACAAATTTGAATATTAATTACAACAATAATAATCATAATTGTTTTATCTATTTGAATGGTAAATTATTTTATATTAAAATAGAAATGAAAAACTTTTTCTCAAAAAATATATATTTGATACTTATTATAGTTTTATGAAGTTTGTTTCATATAGCTTTTTTTTGAGTAAATGAAATCTTGAAAAATGCTGATTGTTTTGCTTATTTGCAGATGAGTTATTATTTTAAAAATTTGAGTTTAAGTTGATTTTGAACTTGATGGTTTTGATTTCTTTATAGTTTTTTTATTGCTTTGTTTGATGTAATTACTTTTTCTTTAAATGAATATATTTCAGCTTTGTTTTTAAATATTATTTTATTTTGAATTTCAGCTTATTTATTGTATAGGATTTCAATAAATTATCTTTCAAAAAAATATAGTTTGATTGTTATTGGATTGTTTTATTTATCATCAGTTCTTCTTAATTTCAATATAACAATTTTATCTGAAAATATTTATATTCCTGTTTTTTTAGGATTTTTCTTGTATTTAATAAATTTTTTTCAAAAGCAAAACATAAAGATAAAAGATTTATTTGTTATAGCTTTATTTATAGCTTTACTTTATTTTACTAGAGCTGAAGCTTTTATATATTTGGGAAGTATTTTTTTGATTTTTGTGTTTAAGTTTTTTAAGAAAAAAATTAGTTTAAATTATGTTGGTAGAGTAGTAAAAAATTTCTTATTAGTTTTAGTTTTTTTCTTTTTGATTGTATCTCCATATCTGGTTTATTTACATTCTGTTACTTGAGATTGGTGATTGACGAATAAATGATCTTCAAATTTAAGACAGGCTGAATTAAGATGAAGTGAGAAGATGGATGATGAGTGATTTGAACAAGCTGTTTGAGAATTGACAAGCGATAATCATCATTTAAAATCTGGATTTGTGTGAGGTTTAATTTATGATAAATGAGATAAGTCAAAGTGATTGAAGACTTATTTACTTGAAAATCCTTTTGAAACAATTTGAAGAGTTTTAAATAATCAGTTTAAACTTTATACAAAAAATTTACCAGAAATTGTATCTTGAGATTCTATAAATTTGTTTTATTCTAAAGACTCTTTTTTTTCATCTAATTATTTGTTTTATTTAATTGAACTTATTCCTGTTTTGTTGTTGTTGTTTTGAGTTTATAAAATGATAGTTTTAAAAAGATATGATTTTTTGATTTTGTTTTTTTCATTTTATTTAGTTGCTTCTTTATTTTTTACTTTGTTTTTTGTTCTAAACAGGTATTTTTTGATTTTTTTACCTTTATTTTTTGTATTTATATTGTTTTTTGTATCAAGTTTAAAAACAAGATTTAAGGATTTATTTTTGATTGTTTTTGTTTTTATTTATATTTTGTCATGTTATACTTATTATAATTCTATAAAAAATGCTGATAATACTTATCTAGTTAAAAAAGTTGCATGAGAGTGGTTAAAAAATCATCAATCTAAAGAAAATAAATTAAAAATATTAGAAAGATTTCCTATTGTGACTTATTATTCTTGAA
>JAQUWS010000022.1 GCA_028692735.1 Candidatus Altimarinota bacterium | reverse complement strand
TTAACATCTAAACAAAAATTAGAATTATTAAAAACCGAGGTTTATAATAGTATTTCTAATGAGTTTAATATTTCTCATGATACTGCTGAAAAATTACAGAAGTTAAAACAACAATATAATATAGGTAATATAGATGAGTTTAAAGATGAATTAGAAAAACATAATCAAATAAATATAGATGATAAAAACAATATACTTGCCTTTACTAATGATAGATTAAATAATTTATATAATACAATTTCTTGAGCTGAAAAATTAACTCTAGAAGAAAATTTAGATTCTATTGAAGTTTATGTTATATGAGAAAAAGATTCATTTACAAAAAAGTATTTTCCAAAATTATATGAAAAATCAGTTAATCCAGTTAATTACCAAGAACAAATAGTGTGATTTTGTCTTTGATGATTAGATAGTTGTACAACTACTCTTAAATTTCTTTTTGATGTTTGATCATGAATAATAAAAACTCCTAAGCATTCTTATATAATTATTACTTGAAAATGACAGTATAAAAATATAAGTAGAAAGGAGTTTTTAATATATTTTGCAATTAGTTTTGGATGTTTAGTTTATATAATATTTAAACTTTTTATATAATCAGTTAAATCTGATTTAATTTCTTCTCTTTTTAATCATTCATTTATACAAAGCTTTAAGAATCATAATTTACTTCAAGTATCAAACCGAGTTCATTTGATTTTAAGTCAGTTAATTTCTTTTTCTCTTCTAAGAAGTTCAAAAGCATCAATAAGTCTAGTTTCCCCATCATTTCAGATTGGTACTGATTTTTCCAAGTATCAAAATATATCTGGTGTTAGAATATATTTTCATATGTTTGCATTTCTTGATTTTGTTTCTGTTGCTTTAGGTTTTTCAAGGAATTTTTCTACTTTAAAGATTTCTTCATTTTCACTTGTTTCTAGTATTCAGTAGTTTGATACTTTTTCATCACTAACTTGCATAGAACAAATTATAGGTGTTCATTTTTGTTCATAAGCACTTACTAGTTGTTGTGCTGCTGATTTAGGATAGTCAATTATATCATCTCAAAATAAAACTAAAAATGGTTCATCTCAAATTAAAGTCTTTGTTCTAAGTATAGCATCTCAGTCTCATCTAGGATATGGTTGTCTAACATAAACTACATTTGCTAGTGTATTTAATCATTTTACTGTTTTCAAATAATCAAATTTTCAGCTTTTATCTAATCTTTCTTCAAGTTCAAAGTTTGAATCAAAATGATCTTCTATAGCTCTTTTACTTCTTCAAGTAACAATAATTATATCTGTACATCAAGCTCATACTGCTTCTTCAACTAACATTTGCATAACTGGTTTATCAATAACTGGGAACATCTCTTTTGGAAGAGCTTTTGTTGCTGGTAAAAATCTTGTTCACATTCATGCTGCAGGGATAACACACTTTGTTATTTTTTTCATATATAAATTGTTAAGTAATAAATATAATTTTAGTATTTTTCATCTAGGTAGATGATTTCAACTCAAAATTTGTCTTTTAAGTGGTATGCTAGTAGTTTAGGTCATATCTTTTCTGTTTCATAATGTCATCATATCATAATTGATTGTCATAATTCTTTTGATAATACTAAATCACTATGTTTAACTTCTCATGTTACAAATAAATCATAATTTTTAGAAAATGATTCTTTAATTATTTCAGTTCATGAGGCTCAACTCACAAAAGCAATTGAGTTTATAAAATCTTTGTTTCAGAAGTTGTATAAAGTCTTTTTTAATTGAAGTGTATCTGAGTAAAGTGTTTGAAGTGATGAAATATGTATTTTATTTTGAAATTTTATACTATATCATATTTCTTTATTTTCATATTTTCAAAATTTTTCAATAATAGTATCTTCTTCTTTTAATCAAAAGATATTCATAAATCATTTTAATAATCATATGTTATTCCCTATTTCTTCATGTGCATCAAGTGGTAGGTGAACTCAATATAATGCTATATTGTTTTTGATTAATTTTTTGGCCCTTTCGTAATTTACTCATGTTAACACTGATTCATATCACCAAAACATTCAGTGGTGACATATAATCATGTCAATTTTTTCTTCTGCTGCTTTATCAAATATATATGTACTAGCATCTACGCTGTATCAAATCTTTATTATTTCTTTTTTCGTATTATCAACTTGTAGTCAGTTTTTTGATTTATCTATAAAATCATTTATTTTTAAGTAATTATTTAGATAATTAATTAGTTCTTTTTTTTGCATAAATTTTTACTTTTTTTTAAATTTATATATATTGTATTAAATTATTTTATTTTTCAAATTTTTTATGCCTAAAACTTATATTTTACACCAAGATACAGATAACTGATACACTAATAAAAATATTTCTTATTTACTTTGATTTAATCCAACTTTATGAACAGTTATTTATAATGATGAAAAAGTTATTTTGATTTTTGATCCAAGGTATTTTGATAAAGTTAAAATGATTAAAAGATCAGTTTTTAGAAGATTTTTTATGAATGATACTTTAGATGTAAAGTTTATTTTATTAAATTTGGAAACTGAAGATAAAATTGAAAAATATTTAAAATGAGAAGATATAATATTGGAAAAAGATATTCCAACTTATTTTTATAAAAACATAAAGAAGTTTAATCCAAAGAGTATCAGTTTTGTTGATAATCTTTTTTTTGAGAAAAGAATTATAAAAAAACAAAGAGAAATAAGTTATATAAAAAATGCCATCAAAATAATAAATAAAACTTTTTCTATTATTGAAAATATGGCAAAAAATTGAGAATTGATTTGAAAAAGAGAAATTGAAGTAAGGAGGTTAATTCAAAAAACTATTTTAGATTTATGATGAGAATGAGAGAGTTTTTCTTCTATAGTTGCTTTTTGAAAGAATTCATCTATTCCTCATCATGAAGCTTGAAATACAAAAATATGAAATTGACCATTACTTATTGATACTTGAGCTATTTATAAATGATATTCAAGTGATTTTAGTAGAACTATTTGGGTAGGTGAAAAAACTCATATGTATGATGAGTTTAGAAAAGTTAAAGCTATTGTTCAAAAAGCTCATGATATATGAATTAAGTATATAAAAGATTATTTTAAAAATAATGATACAAATTTGGAATTAACTTGAAAAGATTTAGATAAAGTGATTAGAGATTATATAGATAATGCATGATATTGAAAAAATTTTACTCATTCAAGTTGACATTGAGTTTGATTACAAATTCATGAGGCACCTTGGATTTCTGACAGAAAATGAAATCAACTTATAAAAAAGTGAATGGTATTTACAGTTGAACCTTGAATTTATTTACCTTGAAAATTTTGAATAAGAATTGAGGATATAGTTATTTTAGTTTAATTTTGTATCTTAAATCATCAACATTCCCAGCTCATAAAAGTAAAATTATGCTTGAGTTGGGATTTTTTAAATCATAATCGTTAATTAAATTTAGAGTATTTTCCATATTTTCTCAGTCTTTTTTATTTGAATGGTTAATTAATTCAATAAGTTTTTTTGAGTTAATTTTTTCTTTATCTTCTTTTGTGTCTCTTGATTCGTAGATGTTTGGTATTATTAGGTAATCTGCACTTGAAAAACAATTTTTAAATCATTCTATAAGATTTAAAGTTCTTGAGTATTGATGTGGTTGAAAAACTACAAATAATTTTGTATCTTTGTTTTTTTCTTTTAGGGCATCTAGTGTGTATTTTATTTCAGTAGGATGATGTCAGTAGTCGCTCATAAGAATGTTTCAATTTAATGTTTTTCATATTACTTCGCTTCTTCTCCGTACTCCTGTATAATTTTCTAGACTTTTTAAAATTTCATCATTATTTAGATTTAGGATTTTTCCAATAGTATATGCAATTTTTGCATCAAATAATATATGTTCTCATGGAACTTGTAGTTTTATATTTGGATAATTGTAGTTTGTTGTTGTTTTATTTATATCTATTAGATAAAAATTATTTTCATTTATAATTATATAATTTATATCATTTCTTAGTCATAGTAATTTTTTACTTGAATCACAATTTCAATTTAATATAGCATATCATCATGATTTTATATTATCAAGAAATGATTTAAACGCACTCTCGTAATCTTCTAAGTCTTTATAATAATCTAAGTGGTCTAAATCAATATTTGTTATCACTCATATGTATGGAGTGTATTTTAAAAATGATCTTTTGTATTCACAAGCCTCTATAACAAAGTAATCACTATCTGAATAAGAACAATTCTTATTATTAAATTCTTTTAATAATGTTCAAATTACTGCATTTACTCATAGTTTTGAGTTTTTTAACATAATTGCAGTTAGTGAACTTGTCGTTGATTTTCAGTGACTTCATGCTATTGCTATAAGTTTTTTTTCGTTAGCTATTTCTCAAAGTGATTCTGAGTAGTTTATCGTTTTGATTCATATGTTTAAACTTTTACTTAGTTCGCTTTGTTCTCTTGGAATTGCTTCAGTGTATACTACTAAGTTTATATAATTAGTAATCCTTTTTTCATCTTCTCATATTATTATATCAATTCATTCTGATTTTAGTTTGTCTGTTAATTCGCTTCAATATTTATCACTTCATAATACTTTCCATCACATTTTTTTATAATACCTTGCTATTGCTGATATTCATATTCATCAAATTCATATTAGATATATTTTTTTCATAATTATTTTGATTTATTATTTATTAGTTTATTAGTTAGTTATCATATCAATTATATTTAGTTGTAGTTTTTTTGTTCAGTTGAAGTTATCTAGATATAATTCAAAGATAATTGATAAGTTATTAGTTTTTTTTATTTCCTCTATGTATTTTCACATAAAAAATGCACATAATTTAAGTCAGTTTCATACATCAAATTTAAGATGTTCTATTCCCTTTCCTAAATATTCTATTTTATTATATTTAAAATTTTCTATTATAAAAATTGGTTTAGGGTTTCATAATCAAAAAGGTTTAAATTTACTTATGGTATTATAAAAATTAAATCATATTTCATTAATTGTTATAACTTTGTCTATATATAGTGATTTCTTGAAAATAGAAAAATCTAGGTTATTTAAGTCTTGTATGATTTTTTCTTTAAATTTTGGAAATTTATCTTTTGTTATAGAAAATCATGCTGCTTGTTTATGTCATCAAAATGCTATAAAATAATCTTTATATTTTTCTAGTATTTCTACTATTGAAAAATAATCAGGGCTTCTACAACTTGCAACATATTTTTCTTCTTCTTCAATTAAAACTATTGATGGTCTATAAAACTTTTCTGTGATTTTTCATGCTATTATTCATATAATTCAGTGACTTATTTCTTTTGATTCATAAAATATAATATTGTCTTCTGAGTTTATGTTTTCTAATGCTTCATCAAAGTATTTGTATGTTAGTTTTCTTCTTCTTTCATTTAAACTTTCAATTTCACTAATTGTTGCATCTATTGTGTTTCAATTGTTTAGTATAAGATTGATTGCTTTATATGGAGAATCAAGTCTTCAGGCTGCATTTAATTTAGGTCATAATAAAAAACTAAATATATCACTATCTAAATCTTCATTGATTTTGCTTTCAATTAGTTTTCTTAATCATTTTGATCTTGATTTTTTTAATTGTTTTAATCATGCCTCAACTATAATTCTATTTTCTCACACTAGATTCATACAATCTGCTACAGTTCAAAGAGCTGCTATATCAAGAGTTTCTTCAATATAATCTTTTGCTTCTTTTTCTTCTAAAAATTCTTTAACTAGTGCTGACATAAGTTTAAATGCAACTCATGCTCATGATAGTTGTTTAAAAGGATAGCTACAATCTTCCCTTTTTGGATTAATTATAGCAATTGCTCATTCTGGTATGATATCAGGAACTGAATGGTGATCAGTTACTATCACATCTATGTTTTTTTGTTTTGCATGATTTATTGCTTCTATGTCCTTTGTTCAGCAGTCAACTGTTATAACTAAATCAACTCAAAGAGCTTCCATCTCATCTATAAAATAATTTTTTAATCAATATCAGTCATGTATTCTATGAGGTAATCTATAACTTGCATTTATTCATATTTTTTTAAATGCATGCATTAAAATAGATGTTGCTGTAACTCAGTCAACATCATAATCTCAAAATATCATAACTTTTTGTCATAATTCTTTTGCTTTTTTAATTCTTTCTACTCACTCATTCATTCATTTTAGTAAATATGGATCATATAAATCTTCTATTGTCTTATTTAAACTATCATCTTTATCAAATCTTCAAGATAAAATTTTTTCGATATTTTCATTGTAGGCTTTATCTTCTATTTTAATTATATTTCATTTTAGGCTTAAAGTTTCATTCATTTTTATAATATTAAGTTTTTTATATTATACTTATACTATTTTTTTTTCAAATAAAAATGCTATCATAATTGATAGCATTTTTATTATACTGATGTTTTTAAGAGTATTATTCATATAATTCAGAAAATCATTGATATGATAAATCATCACATAACTATGTTTCAAAATCTTTTATCTCAAAATCTCCATGCAATTGTTCACTTTACTATATTATTTGACATAACAGCTATTATAATAGTCATAGTTGCAACTGATGAAAGAAGTTTTGAATCTTTTGCATCAACTGACATTGTTTGGCTTATAGCATCAACATCTGCTAGTCATGATATAATTCATAACATGTAGTAAAAATAGTTTCCCCATACATCTTTATATTCAGCTCATATAGCTGAAATAAACTTAATAAATAATACAAATAATGCAAATTTTAGAGCTGGTCAAATAGTAAAAGGGCTTTTATAATCTCAACTAACTTCAATTTTGTTTTCAAGTTTTTCTCTTCTTGATTTACTATAAAAATAATATATATATACTCACATTCATGCTAACATTAAAATTGCTGGTACAGTTATTGCATTTAGCATATTTATATTGAAAAATAAAACTATTAATATTACTCTTACAAACATTATTGCTGATGCAAGCAGTGTTGCTACTACATATAAATCTATATTTTTCTTATCTGTTTTTGAGCGTTCTGTCATACTTGCAGTTACTGCAGTTGAAGATATCATTCATCAAATTGCACCAGATGCAATTATACTGTTTTTTTCTCCTATAACTTTTGATAATATATATCAAATATAGCTAATTGCTGACATAAGAACTACGAAGAACCAGATTCAATATGGATTAAAAAATTTAATGCTTATTATTGGTAAGTTTCAAATTTCTCATGTATATCACATAAATTGTAGTATCTGAAAAATTGAGTATTTTGCATCTGGTAGTAAAGGAAGAATAACTAGTGATATTACAGCAAATTTTAGTGTATTACTTAGTTCTTCTCTTGATATTTTTTCTTTCAATTTATTTAAGAATTCTTTTAGAGATAATATAAATGATATAAATATTGTTAAAATTACTGCAAATTTTAGCATTCATAATACTACAAATGTTCATAAAAAATATGTAAGAAATACTGATATCTCTGTTGTCATTCAGAGTTGCTTTTCTTTAAAAACTGAATATGTATATGATACTAATGTAAATGCTCATATTATGATTATTGATGTGATTACAGTATAGTTTCATCATAGAAGTTTATCAGCTAATACACTAACTCAACCTAGCATTGCTACAAGTGAAAATGTTCTAATTCATCAGAATGTAACTTTTTCTTTTACAACTTTATCTCATTTATTGAATATATCTCTTTCTGCTCATACAATTGCTCATAGTACAGCAGCTGTCATAAGTTCTAATAATAATGTAACAATATCCATGTGTTTTTATTTTAAGAAATATTTTATTTTGTAATTATTGTTTTTTCAATATATTTTCATCATATTTTTTTCTCTATTTTGTATTTTTTTGTAATTCAAGTTCAATGGAAGTTATCGTTGTTTGTTTCAAATATAATTTTGCTAATTCAGCCTAAATTTTTTATTTTTAGATTTACTTTGTCATATGAATTATTTAGTATTCAATTAAAGTTATTTGCTATTTTTTCTCTTATTATTCAAGAACTTGTTATATTATAATATGAGTTATCTGCTCAGCTGTAAGATTTAACTTCATATACAATTGGTCCTCAATTTGTTAAAACTATTTTTCATGAGAAATTTGAGTTTCATTCAAATATAATATCAAATTCCTCTTCTTTATTAATGATATATGAATTTTGTTCAAATGTCAAAAATTCGTCTTTTTCTATAAGTCATCAACTTTGAGCAATTTTTTCTGCTAGGATATTTTTTTTATTTATTGATGTATTTAAGTAATTATTTAGTTTTATATTTTTATATAATTTGCTTGAGATTGATATAAATGCAATAGATATAATTAAGCTTAACATAATGCTCCATATCAAAATAGATGCTTTTTTTCCTGTTTTTTGCATAGTTGTGAAAAGTGTGATAAAATGTAATTAGTCTATATTTTAATAATTATTTATGCAAACTCAAGTTAAAACCACAAAAAAGACTAAAGTTGATGTTGTAGCAAGTAAAAACGAGGATTTAAAAAAATGGATATTAGCTCTGGAAAAAAAGCATACTTATAGTTCTGATAAGTTTATAAAAATTGCAGATAAAGTAAAAGAATCAATTCAAAGGCAAGAAACTAATGATGCTTTAAGTAATTTAACTATCGGAGCATTGATTTTATGAGCGTCTGATATACATTATGAGTGTTATGAATCAAATATGTTTATAAGATTTAGGATTGATTGAGTATTAGTAGATATTTTTTCTTTATCTTATAAAGAATATAAATTGTTGCTTGAAAGATTAAAATATTCTGCAAATTTAAAATTAAATATAACTAATGTTCCTCAAGATTGAAAATATAATGTTGTGATTGAAAATAGAAAAATAGATATAAGAGTTTCTATCTTACCTACAAAATATTGAGAAAATGTAGTTTGTAGATTACTTGATTCTAAGAAAAGTATTGTAAATTTTGATGAATTATGATTTTTTTGGACAGCTAAAAGAATAATTGAAAAAAGTTTAGATAAAAAAAATTGAATGGTTTTAGTTACTTGACCTACATGATCAGGTAAAACAACCACTCTTTATACTATGTTATCTAAACTTAATAGTAGAGATAAAAAAATTATAACTTTGGAAGATCCAATAGAATATGAGATGCCTTGAATTATACAGACTGAGGTAGATGAAAGAGTTTGATTTACCTTTGAAAGTTGATTAAGAGCTATTTTAAGACAGGATCCTGATATAGTAATGGTTTGAGAAATAAGAGATTCAGATACTTTAACAACTGCTGTAAATGCAGCTTTGACTTGACATCTAGTATTATCAACTTTGCATACAAAAAGTGCGGCAGAAACAATTGATCGTCTTATAAGTATGTGATTAAAATCTTTTATAATGGCTTCTGCTTTGGATGTAATTATAGCACAAAGATTAGTTAGAAGAATATGTCCTTTTTGTAAAGTTGAAAAAGAAAGGACTCCTCAAGAAATTTCTTTAATAAAGAATATGATGGATGAAATTGATATGAAAAATATATCTACTGATTCTATGAAATTATATGAATGAAAATGATGTGATAAATGTAATAATAGCTGATTTAAATGAAGAGTTTGAATTTATGAAATAATTCATATTACTGAAAATATAAGAGATTTAATAAGATGAATGCAAAAAAGTGAAGATATAATGAGACTTGCAAAAGAGGCTTGATTTATATCAATGAAGGAAGATTGAATTTTGAAAGCATTAAAATGATATACAACTATAGAAGAAGTATTAAGAGTTATTTAGTGTAACACAAATATTTCTAGGTGCTTTTAGTAATACTTCATTTGTTTCTGAATAAGGTGAATTTAGATCAGAATCTAAATTATAAAAATAACTTTTGTCTCTTTTTATTCAGTCTATTTCAATTCATTGAAATATATTGTCAATTTCAAATTTTACTCATTCAAATAATTGTAAAACTTCTGTGCTATATCATGGAAGTTTTTTTCATTCTTTATCTTCAAGAAAAACAATTAATGGAGTTCAATTTTTTATAAGAGTAAATTTTTTGTTAGTTAATTTTGTTATTATTTCATCTACTGATTTGACTCAATTTTCTTTAAAGATTATTTTTAATGTTTCTATAATTTTATTTAGTTTTTCAGTATTATTTAGATGATAAATAATTAAATCTAGGTTTTCTTGTATGAAGTTTTTTCTTTCATCCTTATCATCAAAGAGTATATCAAATTCTTTTGTATCTTTTTCTCTTTTGAATACATTACTAAGAATTGCTTCAAATAAAGGTAGTTCTGAAAATAAATCAATTCAGTTTTTTTCATTTTTAGTATTTTCTCAGATTTCTTTTAGCTGCATATATTTTTAATTAATTTTTAAAATTTAATCTATTATATAAAATATTTACATATTTCAAGATTATTTTATAATTAACTATTTTTTTCTAAGTACATTTTTGTTGCGTTTATAACATTCTTAAATCTGTCTGTTTGTAATTTTATACCTCAAAAGTATCTTGTAACTATAAGTAATATATTTATCGCATTTTTTCTTTGTAGTTCTCTAAGTATGCACATACCAGCTCAAGTTTCTCAATCATCATTTTTTCATTCTAAGATACTTCAATTTTCTAATTTTATTCTATATGCGTATGTGTTATGTGTTGCTTTTCTATAATACTCATCTTCAATTAATTTTTTCATAAAATTATCTATATCTTCTCTACTAGTAACATATGTTCATACAACTGTATATTTTGATTTTCTATCAATTATAATGTCTTTGTAGATTATAGTTTCTTTTTTTTGTATGTAATCTTCACTTAAATTTAATGATATTTGGTTTTCTTGCATATTTTTATTTTTAGTAATATTTTATGTATTTTAATTTTATTTTTTAAAAAATCCATTTTTATTTAAATTGACAAATTTAAATATTGTTATACAATAAGTTTGTATTATTTTTTTATTTTTTATTATGGAAAATTTTATTGAAGTTAATGCTATATGAACAACTTGACAAGAAAAATGACAAGGTTTATGCTTTTCTGTTGTTGGTGAAGTAAATCAAGATACTCATGATATATTGGAAGCCGCACATAAATGACTTGAGGATAGAATGAATAATAATCCTATTTTAAGGCAATCTGAATATGTTGTATCAAATATAAAAATTTGAGATAAAGTTATAAACGTTTCTGAGTGAGAAATAAATTAAAAGAAGGTTTTTTAAAACCTTCTTTTAATTTATTTTAATTTTGTTCTGATAAATTCATTTAATTTACTTATTTCAACAAGTTCTTGTTCCATACTATCTCTGTATCTAATTGTAACTTTTCAAGCTTCATAATTTTCACTATCAATTGTTACACAGAAAGGAGTTCAAATTTCATCAAATCTAGCGTATCTCTTCCCTACGCTACCTACATCATCATATTCACAAACAAAGTCTTCACTTAGTTGGTCGTATATAGGTTTTGCTATATCACTTATTTTTTTTACAACCGGTAGAACTCAAATAGTTATAGGAGCTATACTTGGTTTAAGTTTTAAGTATGTTCTTTGTTCGTCTCATTCTCATTCAATTGTATATGCATCAATTAATGTAGCCAGAAATAATCTAGTTAATCAAACTGATGGTTCTATAACATATGGTATAAATTTTCTATTGTTTATTGGGTCAAAGTATGATAAATCTTGTTTTGATTCTTTCATATGTGCTTTTAGATCAAAATCTGTTCTATCAGCTATACCCCGCAGTTCTCACCAACCAAATGGAAATTTAAATTCTACATCAGTTGTAGCATTGCTATAGTGACTTAGTTCTTCTTTGTCATGATCTCTGAATCTAAGAGAGTCTTC
Source organism: Candidatus Altimarinota bacterium (assembly GCA_028692735.1). Taxonomy (GTDB): domain Bacteria; phylum Patescibacteriota; class Gracilibacteria; order BD1-5; family UBA6164; genus Altimarinus. Next base: position 10,934 of record JAQUWS010000022.1, on the reverse strand, counting down.
TTTTAATCACATAGTATTTAATAAGAATTTTCTACAAGCTTCTTTCCAATCTGCATGCAATTCTAGATCTTTTCATGGTTCACAGAAGTACTCTATTTCCATTTGTTCAAACTCTCTTGTTCTAAAGATAAAGTTACCTGGAGTTATTTCGTTTCTAAATGCTTTTCAAACTTGTGCTACTCAGAAAGGTATTTTTCTTCTGCTTGTTCTAACTATGTTTGGAAAGTTTACAAATATACCTTGTGCTGTTTCTGGTCTCATGTATATAGTTGCTGTACTATCTTCTGTTACTCATTGAAAAGTTTTAAACATAAGGTTGAATTTTTTTGCTTCTGTCCAATTTCATGGTTTTTTAGTGTTCGGATTACAAACATTCTCTCATATCATAACTTCACTTTGTTTTTCAAGTGGCCATGATTCTGGAATTAAGTTATTTACTGAGTATTTTTCTAAAAGAGTTTCTGCTTTATCTCATAAATCTTCAATTAATCATTCAAGTAGTTTATCAGCTCTGAATCTTTCATTTGTATTTTTATCGTCAATTAGGGGATCACTAAATCCTCATACATGTCAGCTTGCAACCCAAACTTGTGGATTCATTAAGATTGCTGCATCAAGTAACATCATATCATCTCTTTTTTGTACAAATTCTTTTATCCAAAGATTTTTGATATTTTCTTTCATAAGGCTTCAGTATGGACCATAATCCCATGAGTTTGCAAGTCATCAATAGATTTCACTTCATGCATATACAAATCATCTATTTTTAGCTAGATTAACTATATCGTTCATTGTTATTTTTTCCATAGGTTTTAAATTAAAAGTTAAAGTTTTTTTATTTTCTATATTGTCATTCCGGACCTGATCCGGAATCTATGAACTCACTTAACATATTTAATTCACTTAAGAGTTAAAAACGTTTTATTTCATAATTGTTATAAAATTGTTTTACCTTGTTAAAGATTCCGTGTCAAGCACGGAATGACAGTATTAGTAATTTTTATTTTATAGCAATTACATCTATTTCTATATCACATCCTTGTTTTACGGTGTTTGATATTTCAATAAGAGTTGAGACAGGTTTAGAATTTGCAAAGTATTTGTTTCTAATTGGAGAAATCTTTGAAAAATCATTTATATTTTTTACATAAATTACAGCTTTAACAACATTATCAATAGTCATTCATCATTCTTGTAGTATTTTAGAGATTGATTCAAATACATATTCTGTTTGTTTTTCTATATCTCAAGCTGCTATAGGATTTCAATCTTTATCCATTGCAATTTGTCCAGTTACAAAAACCATTTTACTTGCTTTTGTTAAATCAACTTCTATTCAGTGTGAATATGCTCACATTATTTCTGCACCTCATTTTGGATTTAGTTCTTTTTTCATCAGTAAATTTGTTAATTTATAAAGTTTAACTTTCATTTCATAATTTTTTTAAGATTATTCATTTATCAAATCAGCCTCGTTCTTTGTTTTTTTGTGTTCTTACTTTTTCAATTTCTTCTTCATTAATTCACATTTCTTTACAATATTTTTTTATTATATCGGTTACATCAACAATTTCTCATATTATCTTATCTTTATCTCATAACTTATCTGCATCAATTAATTCTTGAACTTCTTCAATTATTTTTTTTATTATATATTCTCTTAGTTTATATCATGATGAAACTTCAGTTTTATAAGGAATTCATTTTTTATCTAGTATTTCGGGCATATTGTCTCTTATTAATTTATCAATTTCTTTCATAATTTAATTAATTATTTTTTAAATACTTTTTAATATATTTGTTTTTTAGAATTCAAAGAGATAATGTTGAAAGTATATATCAAAAAGTAGGAATTATTGCACTTACAAGCGGTTTATCTATGTTTAAGTAATACATAATAAGACTAATTATCATATAGGTTAGTAATCAGATTGTTATCTTTCTTTCAATGGATATTTCCCATGATTTATCTGCTTCAACTTTTTTATTCCTTTCTTTTATTAAATTTATTTCTTTTTGTAGATTTTCGAGTGTTATATTTTCCATATTTATTTGTAAAAAAAAATACCCCAAAGCATTAATAAAGTTAATGCCTTGGGGTCCTTTGGTTTTATTAGGACGGTTCCACCCAAGTTCCTTGTAAAATTATTACAAGACTCTTTTTATTTTAATTCTTCTACACAAGTTTCCAACCTTGTATTTGCAAAGAATTTATATGAGAAATATAATAATTCTTTTTGTTTTGTCAATTATTATTTTTCTTTTTTATTTAATCATTGCCAGATTTCGTAAACTTTTTTTCAGTACATATTTTTGTATTTTGGGTGTCAGTTGTAGTTTTTTAGAGCTGTTTTTATGCCTATTTCTTTATTGTTTCTTGTATATTTTGTTTCAAGTGATTTAAAGTATATACTTCAAATTATTATGTTTAGTGCGTGGAAATATGGTCACTTTTTATTTTTTAGTAAATCTTCAAATTTTGTAAATACTCTGTTTATATCTTCTTTACTTCAGTTTTTTAATGTTTCAAAGTCATTTAGTACATTATTCGGTAGTTTATCTCTTGGGTTTAGTGATTTATTTAATTCTACAATATTTATTTTCTCAAAGATTGCTTTATAAATTTGAAATCTTAGTTTCATATCGCGTATTGGACTTCTTGTTAGTTGCATCAGTCATCTTGAACCTCAGTTATTATCTAAGTTAGTTCAATAGGTTGTTTCTTTTGAAATAATTGCTTTTATTAAATTTTTTTCAACTCAAAGAGCAATTGATAAATCATCTATAAAATCTTTAAATCTTAAATCAAAGCTTTTTTCTATATTGTTTTCTGTATTGTCTATTTTTTCCTCATTTCTGAGTATATTTATCATTTCTTTCAGAGTAGGAAATTTTTTGTTTACTTTTAGTATTTTTATAAGTAGTTCACTTTTAAAATTCATAAGTTCATTAAATAGTTGTTCTGAAAAAAATTTTTCTTTTCATTCATATCAAAGTCTTTTCTTTAAGTATTCTAAATCTCTTGGCTGAATTTTTTCTAACTTATAGTTATTGTATAAATCTTTTTTTTCAATTGTGTATTCATTTGTTATTTCATTTTCCTCTTGTTTTTTCAAGTTATTTTTTATTTTATCAAATCATTTTTCTGTTTGTTCATTTATTTCATTTATTTTATTTTTATATTTGCTTTTACTTTCTTTTAATGCTTTAATTTTTTTTATTGCTTCTTCAAGTCAAACTATTTCTGATTTATTGATATTTCATTTTTTTATATGTCTTTCAAATTTTGATATTAAAAGTTGATCAATTCATCTATTTAGGTTTATTTCTTTAGTATTAATCAATTCTATAATTTTTTGAAAGTTATTCTCTCTTAAATCTTTAACATCTACCTGTTTTTGTTGATTTGACCTTAAATTATTTTGAATATTTATCTTTTCTTTTAGATTTTTTGACATGGTGTATAATTATTTATATATAATATATATTATCATATATTTTATATATAGTCAAATTACTTAACTTTTTTCATTACTTACATTTTTTCTATAAATCTTGGATTTATACTTGTTATATTAACTGGTAAAAACTCTCATTTACAGGTGAATTCACATAAACTATCAACTCTTGCTCTTCAATCGTAAAAATGAGTTATTACTACATCAGTTATACTTAGTTTATCTCAGAAAGTAAATATAATATTATTTTCAATTTGATTTTTGTTGTTTAAGTAAAAAAATCATTGTTTTTATATATTATTTTTGATTTCATATATATTATAAAAAATAACTCTTATAGTTTATATATAAGGGTTATTTTAGCAAATTTATTGTATGAAAATTTATTTTATGTTTATATTTTTATTGGATTACTTAATATATATTCAATCTTTATATGTTTGTCATAATATTCATGTTTCAAATTTATTATTATCTTTTGTTGTTAAAGATTCGTTTTCAAGACAACACGATAGTCTATATGCTTGATTTTTGATTCAATTACTATCATTTCAAACTTCATAATAATATCAAAATTTGCATCAATTTTTTATTATATTTCATAAAGGATCTTTTGGAATGCTTTTTATATATACTGATATATCATTACTAAAATTTTCTTTATTAGGATATATTCAATTGTCTTGATAGTACATCTCTACTGTACCTTTTAATGCCATTAAATCTGTTTTTCTAGTTTCATCTCTTATAATAGATTCATTTATATCGTTTTTTGAGTTATTATTAGTACTACTATTCTTGGAATCACTGGTAACAGTTTTGATATCTGTTTTATTTGATATTTCGTTTTGTGTCTTACTTCAAATACTTGCTTCAATGTAATCAAGAATGTCTTTATATTTATATTTTGTTTTTACATTCATTTTTGCTTTTATTGTCAAAATGTTTTTTAATATTATTTTTAATTTATCATTGTCTTGTTTTTCAATCATTTCATCTATTAATTTAATTTGAGATTTTCATTTTTGCGTTTTGTTTAATATTCATTTTGTTATTATTAGCTGTTTCGTGTAGTTAGTTATTTGAGAAGTTTTATTAGTATTTATGTTAGTAGATATATTATTCTCTTGTTTGTTAGTATTTGAAATTCAACATGTGTTTTTTATAATAAAATTTTTTCAGTCTTTTTTTGTTTCATATACATAATTAGTTTGTGAATAATTAATATTAAATGACTCTCAATATTTATCTAGTATTATTCAATCTTTCATTATATAACTTTTTCATTTTTTATTTATCATATATGCAAAACTTTTTGAATCAGGTGAAAATATAATATCTGTAGGTCAAGCTATACAGTCATATTCATCAGATTTTTCTCAATTTTTTACAATATATTCTTTACAGTTTTTTACTGTTTTTACATTATATGCTATATTTTCTCAGTTAGGTGAAAAAGTTAAACTGTATATATCATCAGTTTCTTCTCAAATTATTGTTCAGTTTTTTACAATTACATTTTTTCAATCCTTATATGCTATATATGCATAATTATCTCAATTATTTGAAAATATAAGATTACTTGAGTATAAAAAATTACCTAGTTTTACTCAATCTTTGATTATATATCTTTTTCATTCTTTTACTCATTCATATGCAAAACTTTTTCAATCTGGTGAATATTTAGCATCATCTATTTCATCAAATTCTTCTCATTTTATTCAATTTATTATTACTGAAATTTTTCTGCTATTTCATCATTCATATGCAAATCATTTTCAATCTGGTGAATATATAATATTATTTATATAATCATACTTCTCTCATTTTACTCAATCTATTTCTAAATATGTTTTTCAATTTTCTGTTTTTTTATATATAAAACTTTTTCAATATTGGTTTATTATAGGATTTTCTACTTGTCATCAATTTTCTATTTTTATTCAATCTTTTACCTCAATATATTTTCAAACAAGATTTGATACTATATAACTAAAGCTTTTTCAGTCTGTTGAAAATATATATTTAGTTATTATTCAATCCTTACTTTCGTCAAATTCTTCTCATTTTATTCAATTAACTACTACAAAATTTTTTCAGTTTTTTCTAGCACTATAAATAAAACTTTTTGAGTTAGGAGAAAATGCTATTTTATTAATTCAGTCATATTCTTCAGATTTAATTCAGTCTTTTATAATATAATATTTTCAATTTATATTGACACTATAAGCAAAATGGGTTCAGTCAGGTGAATATGTTGGATTGGTTGCATTTTCTATTATTTCTTCTTTACAAGTATTTTCTGCAAAAGAAAAATATGTATTATTTGTTAATAAAATAATGCATATTATGATGTATAGTGTTTTTTTCATATGTTTTAATTTTAAAAAATAACTCTAATATAGAGTTATTTTAATTTTTTTTATTTTTTTTACAAATAATTTAACTTGACTTTATTATATTGTTAATCTTTCCAATGCTTCTATTCTATCATCTATATCAGGGTGGCTTGAAAATAATGCAAGAAGTCATCATTTTGTTTTTGTTGATATTTTCATGGTTGCAAGTTTTGAATTATCTCATGAAGTTGAGCTTATCATCTTTTTTAGTGCTTTAAGTCATGCAATCATATTTTCTTTTCATATTAATCTTGCGCTTCATTCATCTGCTTTGTATTCCCTATATCTACTGAATCACATTACTATAATTGATGCTAATATTCAAAGTACTATTTCTAATATCATAGATACAATGTAGTATATAAAATATCAACCATTTCATTCTTCATCTTTGCTGAAATATGAATTTACTATATTTGCTATTACTCTAGATAAAAATATTACAAATGTATTCATAACTCATTGTAGTAATACCATTGTAACCATATCTCAATTAAATATATGTGACATTTCGTGTCAAACTACTCATTTTATTTCATTTTCTTCCATAATATTTAATAATCATGTAGAAACAGCTACTAGACTACTATTTTTTGTTGCTCATGTTGCAAAAGCATTTGGTTCTCTACTTTCATATATTCATACTTCAGGTAATTTTATTCAATGTTTGTTTGAAAGATCATAAACTATATCAAAAACTAGTCTTTCCTTTCTTGAAATCGAGCTTAATTCGTATTGGTTTATAAGTTTTATATTGTATGCTCTTTTTGCTGTCCATTTTGATAAGAATAAACTTATAAAAGATCATGCAAATCAAATTATGATTGCATAAATAAATATGTTTAAGTATGTTTGTCAAATTCACGATAGTTTTATTCAAAAAACATTTTCAACTATAGCTAGTACAATTCATAATAGTACTATAATTGCAATATTTGTAATAAAAAACAGAAATATTCTTTTTATCATTTGCATAGTTTGTTTTTAAAAATTAATATAGTTATATTATAATCAAAGTGTCATTTGTCAAAATGTGTTATTGTTTTTTTCTTGTCAGTTTGTTGATAAATCCTCGTTGTTTTTTATGAAAATTTCTATTATTTCTAAGTCGTATTTTAGGTTATGTCATATTATTTTAATGTTTGAGTTTAATAAATTAGTAAGAAAGTCTTTGATTTTTGTGTTGCTTGTTTTAGGTCAATTGTGTCATAAGTTTATATAAAAGAGGTTTTCTTTATCTAGTAATAGTGAAATTCATACTAATTTAGCTTTCATTATATCTAGTGATGTAGTCTCTGTATCTAGAACTATTTCAGTATAATTACTTAACTTATTTTCTAGATTCGTTATTCATTCATCATCTCATATAATTTGAACTTTTATTCATAAATCTGACCATTTTTTTTGTTTTGCTTTTTCTTGGTTTGGTAATAGACTATTAAATTCGTATTTTTTAAATAATTCAATTGTTTTGTCATTGAGTAAGCTTTCTTTTATAAATCTATACTCATTTAGGTTGAATTTTCATAAATCAACATCTTTTTTAATTGTAGCTAGTTTTTTTGATAAAAATGCTATTTCTTTTGCATCTTTAATTTTTTCAAGAGTTTTTCAAGAAAGAATTTTATTTATTTCATCATTATTTGATTTAAGTCATTTTTCTATGTATTCATAGATTTCTTCTAATGTTCAAATTTCATTTATTAATGGTATTGCTTTTTTAGGTCAGATTCAGTCTATTCATGGAATATTGTCTGATTTATCTCATATGATAGCTAGATAATCTATAATCTTTCTTGGTTCAACTCAAAATTTTTCTTTAGTTTTTTCTTCGTTATAAATTGCTTTTTTAATTGTATCATATACTTTTACATTTTCTCTAACTAGGCTATATAGGTCTTTGTCTCATGAAAGTATATAAATCTCGTTTGATTTATCTTGAGATAGTTTTTTTGCAAGTGTTGCAATAACATCATCTGCTTCTACCATTGGTATTTCTACTACATCCATATGAAATAATGATACCATATCATTTATGTCATCAACTTGAGTTCTAAGATTGTCTGGCATCCTATCTCTTGTTGCTTTATATTCACTATATATTTGATGACGAAAATTTTCTCATTTTGCATCTCTAACAAATACAACATAATCTGGATTTTCTCTATATAGGTCTTGCATAAAAAATTTTGCTACTCAAAAAATAGCATTAACCTGTTTTCAATCTTTTGTTGAAAATTCTGGTAGTGCAAAAAACATACGATAAATTAAAGCATTTCAGTCTATTAAATATATTCTTTTCATTATATAAGTTCTTATATATATATGATATATATTAATTAAAATATAATTATTATCAAAAAAAAATGTATAAAATATTATCTTTTATTAATTATATTTATAATTGAAATAATTTTGTTGTAAGATTTATTTTTTTTATTATAATCTGAAAAATTTAGAGTTTATTAATATTAAATGATTGTAACGTTAAAAAAGTTTACCTTAATAAAAAAAGTAAAACTAACAGATGATGTATTTGAAATGCATTTTTTATCTGATATAATATTGGATTTTAAAAGCTGACAGTTTATTACTTTTATACTTCCTTGAATATGATGAAGAGCTTATAGTATATTAGAAATTGTTGATTGAAATATGATAAAATTGATAATAAAAAGATTAGAAAATGGTAGGTGATGAAGTAAATTTATATGTGATAGTGAAATATGATATGTGTTTCAGTGAGTTTGACCAACTTGACACTTTGTTTTAAATGAAGTTGATAATAATAAGCTCTTTTTATGAACGTGAACTTGATTTGTTCCATTATATAATCAAATTATTAAATGTTTATCTTTATGATATAATTCAAATATTAAGCTTGTTTTTTGATTAAGAAATATTTGAGATGTATTTTATTCTGATATATTAATTAACTTATCAAAATATTATTCAAATTTTACTTTTGAATATTTTTTAAGTAAGGATAACATTGAATGATTTAATTATTGAAGAATTACTTCTTTTTTGTTAAGTGAAAATATAAAAAATTTCAGTGAATTTTATATTTGTTGAAGTCCTATGATGATAGATGATTGTATAGAAAAACTTAATATATTATGAGTTTCTAATGATCAGATTTTTACTGAAAAATACTAATTATATCATAATTTCAAATATGTTTATTAAATTATTAATTATGTATTGATTATCTTTGTCTTTTTCACTTTGTATACAATTTCTTATAACAACAGTTTTTGTTAACTCATCTTTATCTAGTGCACATAATAATTCATAGCTATCTTTATCAGCTATATCTGAATATCAACTTTCTTTTAGTGAATTAATATTTTCATCACTTATTTCATCTATATTGTGGTCTATTCAATTTAAAATAAGTCAAAACTTGTTTAAGTCATAATTTTCTCATACTGCATAGTCTATAAATATAGGATTTTCTCAACTTTTATCAAGAAATGTATTTGGAATAATTATATCTCAAATTTCTATGTCTTGATTCTTGATAATCTGAGAGTTTCATATAAGTAATATTTTTTCAATTATATATAACTCTTTTATTTGTTCTAGGCTTTTTTTAATATTTTTTGTGTCACAATAACACAATATAATATCGTTTATTTCATCTTCTTTTTCATGTTTTCATTCATATAAATCTAGTGATTGTTTACTTATCCTTTTCAGTTTTAATTCATTTATTATAATATTTTTTAATGTTTCTTCTGTTGTAACTATTAATTTTACTTGTAGGTTCATAGGTTTTAATATAATTAAAATATATTTTTATTTATTTATACTAAATCTTTTGAAAAAACAAAATTAATTATTAAAATTACTTAAGTTTCATCTTTTATTTTTTTAATAAACTTTAAATGAATTCTTATCTTATACAAATTTTTTCATTTTGAATTGCTACTTTTCTAATTTGATATCTTATAACGCCGACTTATATAAATTTTTTAAGAAAACTTAAATTTTGACAACAGATAAGAGAAGAAGCTTTGATATGAAAAGCAATTGAATTTTTTAAATTACATAAAGATAAAGTTTGAACTCCAACTATGTGATGAGCTATTATCTTATTTATAATTTTTTTAATGGTTTTATGAAGTGTTATATTACAAAAATCTTGATTTATTAATAATTCTTTGGTAAATCAAAAAGAGACATATTTAAGCTTATTTACTTTGGCTACAGTTTGATTTCTGTGAGGTATTGATGATTATATGAATATTAAATGAGTTTGAAAAAAGTGATTATCAGCACGTTTCAAGATGTTTCGGCTTATTGTATTTGCTTTGCTTTGAGGATATTGGTTTTATTATAAGCTTGGTTGGAATTTAGTTGATTTTGAGTGAAATTATTTAAGAACATTGAGAATCCCATTTTGACAAACTATTGAATTAGGTGTGTTTTTTATTCCATTTTTTATATTTATAATTACAGCTACTGCCAATAGTGTAAATATAACAGATTGACTTGATTGACTTGCTTGATGACTTTTATTGTTTGCTTACTCTGTTTATGCTTATATAACATATGATCAATGACTCTTCTTGTTATCTACTTTATGCCTTGTTATAATATGAGCTTTACTATCTTTTTTATGGTACAATGTCAAACCTGCAAATTTTTATATGTGAGATGTTTGAAGTTTATCACTTTGAGCTAACCTTTGAATAATTGCAATTTTAACAAATACAATAAGTGTTTTTTTAATAGTTTCCGCAATATTTATTTTTGAAACTATTAGTGTAATTATACAGATAACAAGTAAGAAATTAAGAAATTGAAAAAAAGTTTTTAGAATTGCTCCTTTTCATCATCATTTGGAGGCAATTTGATGGAAAGAAGAAACAATTGTATTTAGATTGTGGCTTGTTTGAATAATTTTATCTGTTTTATGAGTAATAGTTTATCAATTACAATAAAAGTATGAAGTTGTTTTTAAAAATTAGTACATTTTCTTTAGTTGCTTTTTTATTACTTTTTTCATATTTTTATAAAAATACTATTTTTCAGGAGTGAAATCCATATTATGTATGAATTTGAATTATAA
>JAQUWS010000021.1 GCA_028692735.1 Candidatus Altimarinota bacterium | reverse complement strand
ATGAGAAGTATCAGCACTTTGACAACAACTTATTACTACAAATGTAGCTGCAATTCCAGAAGTAGCAAGCTGAAAAGTAAATTTCATAGAGCCATGAAATGTCGACGATATAACAGAAAAAGTAATTGATTTCAAAAACTGAATTTATGAAACTATAAACGAAAAAAAGTTTTCTTGGGAAGAAAACTTAAATAAAACTTTAATTGTTTATGCGGAAAATTTATAATTAATTATAATAAAAATGAAAAAAATTAAATTATCTTTTTGTATTCCTACATATAATAGATCAGATTATCTAAAAGATACACTTGAGTCAATATTTTCTCAATATGATGAAAATATATTTAGTGAAATAGAAATAATTATATCAGATAATTGTAGTACCGATAATACAGCAGAAATAGTTAAAAAGTATAATAAACAATATCCTCAAACAATAAAATATAATAAAAATGAAACAAATATATGATGAATCAAAAATATTATAAAAGTCACAGATTATGCAATATGAGAATATATTTGGCTACTTGCAGATGATGATTGCATAACAAATTTTTCAATTAAATATATTTTTGAAATAATAAATGCAAATGATTTTGATATACTTTTTTGCAAAATGCAACAATTCGAAAACTTACCAGTAACAATACAAAAATATAAAAATAATATAAAAAAATATGAATCATTTAGTGATTTTATTGATTCTATAAATAAAATTAATTTTGATTATACTCAGGTAATATCATTTTTTTCATTTTATTCATTAAATATTATCAAGAATTCATATTTTCAAGAAATAAAAAACAAGCTATGAAAAAAATATGAATATTCCTATTTTCCTCACTCATATATAATTTTTTCATGAAATCTAACAAAAATAATTGTTCCAAAAAATATATTTATCTTATGAAGAATTATGAATGAATCTTACAACTGATCAATTAAACTTATTAAAGATTTAAGAGATATTTTTAACTTAATTGAAAACAATTATAAATTAAAAAAATCAAAATCATGGAAAAAAGTTAAGAAAAAATGTTTAAACTCATGGCAAGTAAACATGTATATATGAATTATTCTAAGAAAACTTAATTTAGATTATAAAAATAATAAATATTTAATTAAAATGTATTTCGCTTATAGAAAAATAATGAAATTAATATTTAATTAATTTTTGATTTATATAATTATATTTATATAATCAAGATGTTTTTATTTAATAAAATTATTTGTATGAAAGTAATTATTTTAGCATGATGACTTGGTACAAGATTATCTGAAGAAACAACATTAAAACCAAAGCCAATGGTCGAAATCTGATGAAAACCTATTTTATGGCATATTATGAAAATATACTCACATTATTGATATAATGAGTTTATAATTGCTTTATGATATAAATGATATTATATAAAAGAATGGTTTGCTAATTATTTTCTTCACAATAGCAACGTAACAATAGAAACAAAAAATAATAAAATAAATGTACACAATAATAATTGTGAAGACTGGAAAGTTACACTAGTAGACACATGAGTCGATACTCTTACATGATGAAGAATAAAAAAAATAATTGAATCTTGATACATAGAAGAAGATGAGTTTATGATGACATATTGAGACTGAGTAAGTGATGTAAATATAAAAGAATTAGCCAAATTTCATGAATTAAATTGAAAATTAGCTACTCTTACAGCAATTCAACCAGAATGAAAATTTTGAAAATTATGATTATGTTGAGAACAAGTATGTGAATTTGCAGAAAAAAGAGATAATGATGATACATATATTAATGGTTGATTTATGATATTAAACAAAAAAGTTGTAAATTATATAGATAATTACCTTATGCCTTTTGAAAAAGAACCATTAGAAAAAATTGCAAGCGATTGACAATTAATGGCATTTAAACATCATGGTTTTTGGCATGCTATGGATACTTTAAAAAATAAACAAGATCTAGATAATATGTGGAGCAAATGAAATGCAAAATGGAAAATATGGAACTAGATAAGTAATAAAAGTAATACGAAATATATGACAGAATTCTATAAATGAAAAAAAATTCTTATCACATGAAGCACATGATTTAAATGATCATGGCTAGCTTTTTGGTTAAATAATTTATGAGCGAATGTTATATGATATAGCCTAGAACCAAACACAAAACCAAGTTTATTTTCGATTCTAAAACTAGAAAATAAGATAAATCAAATTTATTGAGATATAAACAACTTAAAAGAATTTAATTGAGTAGTGAAGAAATATAATCCAGAAATAATTTTTCACCTTGCAGCACAACCTATTGTAAGAGAAAGTTATAAAGATCCAATATATACATTTCAAACAAATGCCATATGAACAGCAAATATTATGGAATGTATCAGATTAAATGAGTGCATAAAATGAGCTGTTATTATAACAACCGATAAAGTTTATGATAACAAGGAGTGGATTCATCCATACAGAGAAAACGATAGATTATGATGATTTGACCCGTATAGTAGTAGCAAAGCAATGGCAGAAATTGTTGTTGATAGCTATAAAAAATCGTTTTTAGATAAATTATGAAAAAGAATATGTACCGTAAGAGCATGAAATGTAGTTTGATGATGAGATTGGTCAACTGATAGACTAGTTCCAGATATAGTAAAAACTATAATGAAGGATGAAAAACTAACACTAAGAAACCCAAATGCTACAAGACCATGGCAATATGTACTTGAAGCTTTATATTGATATTTGATAATGTGAGAAAAAATATTTGAAAATGAAAAATACTGTACTTCTTATAACTTTTGACCAGAACTTAGTGATACAATGAAAGTTGAAGATCTAGTTAAGATCTCAATTGAAATACTATGAAAATGAAAATATGATATTGATGAATCTCTCAATAACTGAATGCACGAAGCATGATTACTACTTTTAGATAACACAAAAGCTAAAATAATGTTGAATTGGAAACCAAAATATAAAATAAAAGAGACACTAACAAGAACTCTAAATTGGTATAAAACATATTATAATAATTGAGATATTGAAAAATTATCGTTAGAAGAAATAAACAATTTTAATAATTAATGTATGGATAAAAATATTATAAAAAAAATACTACCTAAGCAAGACATTATAAATTTTTGATTAGAACATAGTTTAACTGATTCTCCTTGATTATTAATGCATATCTTTTTAAGTAGAATATTAATAATAACTTTAAGTGAAAAAATCCCAAAAAATGTTGATTTTGATTTAGATACAGCCATGAATTTAGCTACTGTTTATCATTCCTCAAGACAAGAAGCTGACTACTGAAAAATGTGAATAAGCAAAAATCAAGAAACAAATAAATTTATGCAAGATAATTGAGATATGGATTATGCACTTGAGGAAGTAAAAAAAAGTAATTTTGATAGCAAGATAGTTAATTGAATACAAAACTATATAATCACACCTAAAAACAGAGTAAAATATTTTCCACACGATAGTCTTGAAAAAGATTGAGAAATGAATATAACTGAATCTATTGCTATGTTAGCAAGCTGGCTTATTGCATGAGTTATAACAAATACAGACAAGAGATTTGATGATTTAATAGAAAGAAGAAATTGAGAAATCTGAAAACTAGAACTAGATTATATTAAAAATGAAATAAAATATTCAAACGAAAATGAAGACTTGATTTCTCAATCTATATTTGAAATAGCTAGTAAAGATAATAGATTTAATATAAAAACAAAAAAAGACATAATTAAACTTATAAAAGAGTCAAAAATAAATAATGAAATTATATGAGAATGGATCCTTAATTGATATAAAGATTATGCTAATAAAATAATACAAAAATACTGTGAAATAACATGAGTAAAAGATTTCTATTGAAATTTAAAAGATAGCATAGATATAATTGATGATAAAAATTATAAAGAAAAAATTAAAAAAACATATGAAAAATTTTTATGAAGAGAACTTAAACAAGATGAAATGATTCCATACATACCATGAGTAGAATTAGCTTTTAAAAGATTAGCATTATTAAAAACAAAAGAAACAAAAGATATATATAAAAAAAGAATAGAAAAGATTTTAGAAGAATCTGAAAAAGTAATAAGACACTTAAGTAATTAACTTTAATTTTTAATTATAAATAAATGTTACCAGAAAGTATTAAAAATTATATAAAACTACATATAGAAAATAAAAATAACAATAAATCAAATAATATTCCAGTTTCATGAAAAATCTTTGATGAAAAAGAACTTGAATATATGATTGAATCGATTTTTGATTGTCATTGGACAGAAGGTAAGTGGAATGAGTTATTTGAAAAAAAACTAGCATATTTTTTATGAGTAAAAAATGTAATTACTACAAATTCTTGAAGTAGTGCAAATTTGTTAGCTTTTACAACGTTAACAGCGAAAGAACTAGGAGATAAACAAATAAAACCTTGAGATGAAGTTATTACAGTTGCAGCTTGATTTCCAACTACAATAAACCCAATTATACAATGTTGATGTACCCCAGTTTTTGTTGATGTTGATTTAGAAACATATGAAGTTAATATAGATGAACTAAAAAAAGCATTATCAGAAAAAACAAAAGCTATTATGTTAGCTCATACATTATGAAATACATTTAATTTAAAAGAAATAACAAAAATATGTAAAGAAAACAATTTATGGCTTATAGAAGATACATGTGATGCACTATGAGCAAAGTATGATTGACAATTCGCATGAACATTTTGAGATATAGCAACATTATCGTTTTACCCTGCACATCACATAACAATGTGAGAATGATGAGCTCTTATAACAAACAATTCGCTACTTGCAAAAATCATAAGATCATATAGAGATTGGGGGAGAGACTGTTGGTGTAAAACATGACAAGACAACAGTTGTAATAATAGATATAACTGGAAACTATGAAATTTACCACAATGATTTGATCACAAATATACATATTCAAGAATTTGATATAATTTAAAAGTTACAGATATGCAAGCAGCATTATGAGTTGCACAACTAGAAAAACTTGGATGATTTATCAGTAAGAGAAATGAAAACTTTGATTATCTAAAGTCAAAATTTATTGAAAATTGATTCGAAAAATATTTTATATTGCCAAAAGAAACAGAAAATAGTGAACCTAGTTGGTTTGGTTTTGTTTTATCAATCAAAGAATGATTAATTTTTTCAAGAGAAGATCTTTTAAAATATTTAAATGAATATAAAATATGAACAAGACTATTGTTTGCTTGAAATTTTTTAAAACAACCAGCTTTTATTGATTATGTAAAAGAATACAAAGTAATTTGAGACTTAAAAAACACAAACTATATTATGAATAACACATTTTGGCTTTGAGTATTTCCATGATTAGATAAAGATAAACTTGATTATATAATCTTAAAAATTAATGATTATATTAATTCAAAATATTAAAAATAAATTGAATATAAAATGAAAGTATCAATAGTATTAGTAAATTATAACTGAAAAAAATTCAATATAGAATGTTTAAATAGTATCCTAATACAAAACTATCAAGATTTTGAAATAGTATTTGTGGATAATAATTCATCAGATAATTCTTTAGATGAAGTTGAAAAAACATTTTGACAACAAATTAATAATTGAAAAATAAAAATAATTAAAAATAATATTAATTTATGATTTACTTGATGAAATAACAAAGGAGTTAAAAAATGTAAATGAGAATATATATGTTTATTAAACAACGATGTAACCGTCCCAGAAAATTGGTTACAAGAACTTATAGATTGAATACAAAAAGATAAAAGTTTATGAGCAATTTGAAGCATAATTTTAGACAAATGATATGAAAATGATATAAAAAAACTATACTTTAATACTAAATTAAAAATAGTAAGCACACATTTTTGAGATATTGATACAATTAAAATTACAGAAAATGAAATAAAAAATGATATTATATATACAAACCTTATTTCATGATGTTGTTTTATGTATAAAAAAGAGATAATTGATTTTTTATTTCCAGAATTTTACTTTGCATACTGAGAAGAAAATTTCTTATCAAATGTAATATTATTAAAATGATATAAATTATGATTATCATTAAAATCATTTGTTAATCATTATTGATCATGAAGTTTTTGAAAAAAACCAACTCTGAAAAAAGTTATGAACTGAACTAGGAATCAATTAATAAATTTTATATTATTTCACTCAAAAAAAGAATTACTTATACTATTTCCATTATTTATTACATATCATATTTTTAATTCACTATTTAACTATCAACATATTAGAATTTTATGAAAAATTATGGCAGTATTTTCATTCTTATATTATATTAAAAATGTATATTTATTAAATCAATACATAAATAACATAAGAAAAATTGATACATATGAATTTAGTTCAAATTTTTCATACAAATTACTTGAAAATTCATATTTAACTAGATTCAAATGATTTAAAGCAAAAACTTTAAATATTATTAATAATAGCTATAAGATTTATTTTAAAATATTCAAAATAAATAAAATAAATTACTAAATATCTAGAAACAATTTTATTCACTCTTTTAAAGATACTTGCTGTTTCCATCATGGAACATTTTTTCCTAAATTATATGGATACATCATTTCTCTTTCTCTGTAAGGAATAACTCACCATTCTATTTTAAGCTTAGTTCATACTATTTCCTCAAATAATCAGGCCAAATCTTTTAATGTAAGTATTTCAGAAGATTTCAAAGCATATTTTTCCATATTTAAATGTTTTTCTCAACTAGACTCAATATAATTAATTAAACATAAATAAGCATTTACAACATCACTAATATATAAAATATCAATGAACTGTTCTCATGAAGTTGATTTTACAATTTCTTTATTCTTTAATGAATCTTTCCATATATTAAATATTTTTTTTCTTTCATCATTTGGTCAATATGTATTTACAAGACTTAACGATAAAAATTTTAACTTACCTGAATCACTATAATATTGTCATATATCTTCAAAGGCCTGTTTTGTCGCAGCATACATATTAACAGGTGAATATATATGATTTTCATAATTCTGAAAAAATGAAGATGTATTAATAAAATTCTTTACTCAAGTTAAATATGCAATTTCAAGAATTTTTGTTCAAAAAGTTATATTTGAATCAATTAAAGAAGAAATATCATCTAATGTATTTCAACTTGGATATAATGTAGCAAGATGTATAATTAAATCAAATTTTTCGGTATTACAAAAATCATATATATGATTAAAATTTTGAAATGAAAAAAATTTTATTTTATTTTCAATAAAAAAACTAAATGACGATGAATTTCTTATCAATCAAAAACAATCATTTCAACTATTTTTTAAATGCAAAATTAAGTTTTTTCATATAAATCAACTTGCTCATGTAATTAGTATTTTCATAAGATTATTTATTTAAAAATATTAAATAGTTAATATTTTAATTTATTTATTATTATACAATTTTATTCTAAATCATATATGATCTCACAAATGAAAAAAAGATAAAATAAAATCAAAAAACAATATTAATAATGAAATAAATTTATTCTGAAAAAGCTTATATATTTTTGAATCACCATATTTGTATTTTAATAAATTTATAATACTTCATCACATTCAAAATCATAATAAATATCTCTTTTTTAATATAACAAATCAATATTTTTTTATAAGCAACTCAAAATTATCTATATTATAATTTATTATATGCCTAGGAACATCTCTATTTGACCAATATTTTCAAAAAACATAAGCATCAAAACTTTTCGTGTTTGGCAATGTTATATCAATAATTGTATTACTATTTGATATTAATTTTAGTTTTTCTAAGAATTCTATAGGATTAGTTAAATGCTCAAAAACATGAGAAATTCTAATAAAATCAAACTTTATATCTCAATAATCTACATCAACAAAATTAGTATCGTAATATATATTTCAAGCAACTTTTTTATCTCAAATTTCAAATCAATATACATTCCATCATTGTTTTTGTAATAAGTCTAATATAGCTCAATCTCAACATCAAATATCTAAAAAATATTTTCATTTTATAATAAATGGAATTCACATTTTCCGTCTATCAAGAAATTTTCAAAACAATTTATTTTTAAATCACAAATCTATAGCTTTATCAAATATTCATTTTTTCCTACTTTTTATATTATATGAATAATAGTTAACTGGATAATAACTTACTATTTCATTATATGTTGGAATAGGTGATAATAATTCTACTCAACAAGAACTACATTTTTTTATTGTAAATTCTTTATTTGTAACATTAGAATTATAATCTTTTCAAGACATATAAAATAAAAATTTTCATCAACATATAAAACATTTATCCATAATTACTTAATTTATTAGATAAGTAAACAATTATTCACCTTAAAAATATTAACGGAAATAATATAGTAATAAATAATAATAAAGCAATTAAAAAACTAAAAAAAACTTCAATATATTTAGGTTTATTAGAAATTGTACTAATCAAATACTTATTATTTATATAATCATATTCATTTATCGAAATTATGCATTTTGATAACATAAAAATGGGGTAAATTGGAGAAAAATATCAACCTATCAAGCATCAATTTTTAAAAAAAGAATTTAACTTAGTTGAAAACTTGATTTTTTGTCTATCCGACTTAGCTAGCAATGAATTCGATATTAAATATATATTTTTTGTAATATTATTTAATTGAGTTAAACTATATTCACTATCAATAGCATTACCTGGATAATCAATGCTTATTTTTTTAAAAAAATTTAACTTTTTTTTGTTATTTTCAAATGTATAATTTCATAAAATATAATCAATAACAGCATAAAAAAAAGATTTTAATATTAAACCATTTTTTTCTATAAATAACTTAGATAATCAATACCAAAAATACAAAAATAAATTAATAAAGTAAGTTATACTTCATATTTTTAACCACTTAAAATTTGTATATAAGTGATTTCTAATAGAAAAATATATCCACCATACTTGTCAATTATATTTTTTTAAATATGGGTGAAAATAATTTTTATTTATAACAACTTCCTTGTATCAATATTTTTTTATTATTAATTCAAATCTTTCTTTTAAGTCTAAATCTTCACTTCTTGTAAAATATGTAGGATTTGGAACTCAAACTTTTTTTAAAAAATCAACTCAGTATAATCATATTTGAACTAACCATGATTTACCACATCAAGTATTTATTGGTCAATTTATATATACCAGATTATTATTATTAGATAAATTTAACATTTCAGAAAAAGTATTTTTTTCTAAAAGTAAAACATCATCCTCATAAATAAAAACTTTTTCAAAAGAATTATTTGAAAAAATATATTCAAGTCATAAAGCATAAGCTCATGCTGATCATAAATTTTCAATTGTTTCCAAAATTGTAATATTTGATATTTTATTATCTTTAATATAATCAATTAATTTTTTCTTTTCTAAAACAGAAGTGCTATTTTCTATAACAAGTAAGTCAATATCATCTTTACGACTTTCATTAGATAAATAAGTTAATAAATTAATTATATTTTGTGAATTATTATAATTTATAGTCATGATAACACAACTATTTGTAATAGTTCAAAAACTATGTATTTTTTTTAAAAAAACTCTAAAATTTTGCCACCTTAAAAATCATTTACTATTTTGAAGTTTATAGTTACTCATATTATTTTTTTATTTCTAATAAATAATGTATCTCACTTGAAGGAAATATATAACAAAAAAATCTCTCATAAATCTTAGGAAATAAATTAATAAAGAAATCTATCAATATATTAATTTTGTCTGATTTTAAGAATGTTTTATTAGAAAAAAAATGTATCTTATAAGATTTTATTAAAATTTCAGCATTATTATAATAACATTCATTATTAAAATAATTAAAAGTATTTGTATTAAAACTTCTTTTATGAGTATAGTCTCAATATGCATTTGGACTAGCAAAATAAGGAACTTTGACTTTTATTTGACATAAATTTTTTCATATTCTTGTAAATTCTTCAATAACTTTTCATAAATCAGAAATATGCTCAAGAATATGACTACAAAATATTTCTTCAAAAGTATTATCTTCAAAAGGATAGGGGAAAATTTCAAAATCATAAACACTATCAACTCAAGGTAAATCAACTATGTCAACATTTACATATCATTTTTTTAAATCTTTTCAACATCACATATTTAATTTCATATTAATCTAAATTAATTTTTAAAATATATTTGAAAATTCAAACAAAATATCAGAATCACCTAATTAAAAGTACTAAAGGAATGTAAAATAAATGACTTATATACTTTTCAGTAATAGCTCTTTGAGTAGTTTTTACAATAATTAAAAATGTAATAATAAAAAATAAAAATAAGGGAAGAAGATAAAAAAGTCATTTAACTATTAATAATAATCAAATAATAATAGAAAAAACAAAAAATAAAATTAACCAAAACTTATATTTACTTAAATAATTATATATTTGTCAACTTTGCATAAGTCATTTTCAAACCCAAATACTATGTTTAAATCATTCCTTCAAAGTTTCAGGATTATTATGATAACATATTGCACTTTCCACACTCAATGCTCACTTTCAACTGTTTAATTTACTTAAATCATCATCAAAATATCATTTTGAAGAATCAAATCATCAACTAGTCAAAAAAAGATCTTTCTTCACAGCTCTATAAACACCACTTCTAGGATTATTTTTATCATATTTACACCTAATTATCGACCAAGCTCTAGCTAGCTTATTATCAAGATTTCAAACTAACTCATTTCAATGAGCTGTTCATATTTCAACTCAATCTATAATAGGTTTAATCAAATTTTCAATGAATTTTTCATCAAAAAACATATCAGCATCAACAAAAATAAGAATATCTCATTTTGACATATTTGCTCATAAATTTCTTGCTTTTCAAGGTCATCAATGCACTTGCTTTAAGATAGTCAAATCGAGTACACTAAGAAAACCTTCTGCTATTAGTAGTGTATTATCAGAACTTCAGTCATCAATCAGTATAATTTCAAAATCTTTAGTGGTTTGATTTTGTAGACTTTCTAAACAACGAAAAATATATCTCTCTTCGTTATACATAGGTATTATTACAGATGGTTTCATTTTTTTAAATTATTTAAATAATCTATTAATCACTCTTGCCGATTTCTTAACTTAACATTACTATTATTTGTAAGCAAACTAAATTTTGGTCTTACTGCTTTTGTTGGAAAACTAAAAGTATCACAAGGTAGTAAATTTACATTTACTCACGTAAAATCAAAAATTTCACGAGCAAATTCATACCAGCTGATTCATTTTTTTCATGAATTTGAAAAATGTAAAATTTGTCATCTGTAAGAACGCAAATTTTCTAATACATCTTTAATTGCAAAGCATAAATCCTTAGTATATGTAGGTAATCATAATTGATCATTTACAACTTTTAACTCGTTTTTAATCTTTGACAAACTTATCATTGTATTTACAAAATTTTTAAATTCATATCATCATCAATAAAGCCAACTTGTTCTTATTATTATAGAATTTAGATTTTCGTTTAAAGTAATTTTTTCTCATAAATATTTACTCATTCAATATTGATTTATAGGATTACACAAATCTTTTTCATTATATCAGGTAGAATTTTCTCAATCAAAAACATAATCAGTAGAAATAGTTATAAAATCTATCTTATATTTATTTGTCAATTTACTTAAAGTAAAAACTCATAATGAATTTACATCATAATTTTGCTTCATTCAAACATCCTCAGCATCATCTACATTTGTATATGCAGCAAAATTTATTAAAATTCACGGCTTTGTTTCTAATAATACTTTTTCAACTTCTTTTATATTTGTAATATCAAGTAAATTTTTACCATAAGCTAATATAGCATAATCATTATTACAACATTTTACAAAATCTGTTGCTAACATTCAATTTGCTCATGTAATAAGTATTTTTTTCATGTGTTTATTTAAAATTGATTAATTTTCTCAAATTCTTTTAAAGTTGACCTATTTTTATCTTTCTCAGATACCGTTAAATTTGTAATATCATAATATTTTTCCCAATCAATACTCAAATCGATATCATTCCATATTATACCACTATCTCAGATAGGATTATAATAATCATCACATTTATAAACAAATTCAGTATCATCTTCTAAAGTTAAAAAACCATGAGCAAATCATTTAGGTATTAAAAGTTGCTTTTTATTTTCTGCAGTTAATATTATACCAAACCAATTACCGAACGTTTTAGAATTTCATCTTAAATCAACAATTACATCATAAACACTTCAGTTGATAACTCTTACAAGCTTACTTTGAGTATTTTGTGTTTGAAAATGTAATCATCTTAAAACTCATGCTTTTGACTTACTATGATTATCTTGAACAAAATCAATCTCAATTCAAGCATTTTGAAAATCTAACTTATTATAACTTTCCATAAAAAAACCTCTTTCATCTCAAAATAATTGAGGTTCTATGATTATAGCACCTTCTAAATTGGTATTTATAAATTTAAACATAATTATTTTTTACTAATTTTAATAAATATTTTCAATAATTACTTTTAATTAAAGGTTTTGCTAACACTTCTAATTCACTATTATTAATCCAATTATTCAAATAAGCAATTTCTTCAATACATCATATTTTAAGTCATTGTCTAGCTTCAATAATTTGAATAAAATTACTAGCATCTAACATACTTTCATGAGTTCATGTATCTAACCATGCATATCACCTATTCATAATTTCAACACATAACTTTCAAGAATGCAAATATTGTTCATTAACAGACGTAATTTCCAATTCTCATCTTAAAGATGGCTTAATTGTTTTTGCAATTTCAACAACATCATTAGTATAAAAATATAGTCAGACAACTGCAAAATTTGATTTTGGAAGTTTTGGTTTTTCTTCAATTGATATAGCATTTTGATTTTCATCAAACTCTACAACTCAGTATCTCTCAGGGTCATTTACTCAATATCAAAAAATAACAGATTTTTTACTATTTTCTACAGTTGAAATTGCATTTTTCAAAAGAGAAGACAATCATTGTCAATAAAACAAATTATCTCATAAAATTAAAGCAACATTATCATTTCATATAAAACTTTCTCATATTATAAACGCTTGTGCAAGTCAATCAGGAGTAGGCTGAATCTCATACTTTAAATTTATTCAAAATTTTTGACCATCTCATAAAAGCCTTTTAAATCATGCCTGATCCTCAGAAGTAGTAATAATTAATATATCCTTTATTCAAGCCATCATAAATACTGATAATGGATAATAAATCATTGGCTTATCATAAATTGGCATCAATTGTTTTGATACAGACATAGTTATAGGATATAGTCTAGTTCAAGTTCAACCAGCTAAAATAATTCATTTCATAATTATTTATTAATATAATAAGTTAATGTCATCAATATTCAATCTTCAAATTTAACCTTAGGTTCCCATCATAAATCATTTTTTAGCTTTGTAGCATCAATAGCATATCTTACATCATGTCATTTTCTATCTTCAACAAAACTAATAAATGATTCATCTTTTCACATTTCTTTTAAAATTAACTTAGTAATTTCAAGATTAGTATATTCATTATTTCATCAAATATTATAAATAGAGTTCTGATTAGCTTTATTAAAAACTTCCCATATCGCATCACAATGGTCTTCAACATATAACCAATCTCTAATATTGCTTCAATCTCAATATACGGTTACTTTTTGATTATTATTTAATAAATCAATAAAATGAGGAATAAGTTTTTCTTTATCTTGATTAGGTCAATAATTATTTGAACACCTAGTAATTACATAATTAATTCAAAAAGTTCTTCCATAAGCTTTAACTAACAAATCACTTCAAGCTTTACTTGAACTATATGGACTTGAAGGATTTATAGGAGTAAGTTCTGTAAAAAATCATCAGTTAGGTAAATCTCAATATACTTCATCAGTAGAAATATGATGAAACCTATCTAAAGAAAATTCTCTATGACATTCTAATAAATTTTGAGTTCAAATTATATTTGTTTCTGTAAAAATAAAAGGATTTTTAATACTATTATCTACATGACTTTCAGCTGCAAAATGAATTATATCAGTAGGTAAGTATTTTTTATATATATTTCTTATTTCAGAAAGATTTCTAATATCAACCTTTTCAAAGAAATAATTCTTAGCAGATTTAACATCTAATACTAAATTCTCTAATTTTCAAGCATATGTCAAAGAGTCAATATTTATAAAATCAATTTCAGGAAATAGTAATACATATTTGTTCAAAAAATTAGACCCTATAAATCAAGCTCATCACGTAATAATTATTTTTTTATTCATTAGTTATTTGTTAAACAATCAATATCTAAAGATACAATAAATAGCTCTAAATCAATCTTTCCAATTGATTTTTTTTCATTCATCATAAGTTCTTCCATAATATGAGATTCAAACCTCATAAATCCTTATATTTTTAATTCTTGCAATTTTCTGAGTAACCTCAGGCTCAAATCAAAATCTATTTTCTTTTAACTCTATATTTTTAATTATATCAGACCTAAATAATTTATAACAAGTTTCCATGTCAGTAAGATTTAGATTTGATAACATATTACTTAAAAAAGTCAAAAACTTATTTCATATACTATGAAAGAAAAAAAGTATTCTATGTGGTTTTCATCACATAAATCTAGATCCATAAACTACATCAGCATATCAATCAAGAACTGGTTTAAGTAATAAATTATATTCCTGAGGATCATACTCTAAATCAGCATCTTGTATTATTAAATAATCTCAAGTTGCTTTACTTATTCAAGTATGTATTGCTGCTCATTTTCACTTATTTTCTACATGTTCATAATACTGTATATTCATCTCAGAATTACTTGATATATATCTTTTTACAGCTCATGAAGTATCATCAGAAGAATAATCATTTATTACAATTATTTCTTTTTTCATTCATCAAATAAGATTAACATCCTTTACTTTATTTAAAATAAGATGTATAGTTTTCTCCTCATTAAAAGCAGGTATAATTATCGATAATTTAGTCATATTATTTAAAATTAAAATAATTATTCATTATGTAATTCCATACAAAGATAATAAATTTATTAAAAATTGCAACATACATATAATAAAAATCAAACAAATCTACAAAAACATAAAGCAAAACTATATTTAATCATAATCAAATTAGTTGAAATACAAGAAATATAAATCATTGTTTTAAATGTTTCTTATCATAATTTGAAAAAGTTATATATTTCTGGAAAAAAAATCAAAATGTAAAAGAAATACAAAAGGCAAGTAAGGCAGAGTATATGTAATATAAAGAAAATTTATCTACAAATATATATAAAGCATATAAATCAATCAAAGCAGCTAATCATCATCACACAATATACTTTACAATTTTACTTTTTAATAATTTCTTTACCTTAGTTTTCATTTGTAATAAGTAAAGAACTAAAAGAACATAACACAACAAAACACATTGTAAATACTCTATTTACAGTTGTTTGATCCATCATAAAAGTGTAATTTGAAGTAAAAAGAAACACAATAAAAAAGATTGAAAACATACTTATAAATGATAAATATAGAAAAAATATTTTTGTTTTTAGATAAGATTTAAGATTTTTAGATACTAAGTAAGTAACTAAAATAAATAAAATTAATACTAAATTATAATTATTTTCATTAAAAAAGATTGGATATAAAATTGAAAAAACCTCAGGATGAAAAGACATAGCAACTCAAGATACTTCTCAAGATGCTTGATTATATCAAATTCAATAATATGACTTAATAATTATAAATGGTAACAAGAAATATAAAGCAAAAAAAACAGAAGTATATAAAAAATTTTTATTTTTAAATAATCATTTAAATAATTGCTTAAAATGCTTTGTTATGAAAGTAAAAAGTATAAAAGAAATAACAATTCAAGAAAAGTAAACAATCAATCAATCATTTTTAATATTTGATAAAATAAATCAAAACAAAAGTCATAAACTTAACATATCATAATCATCAGACAATAGATATTCATACAAAAAATATATTGTTAATACACTATATATTGCACTTGGTAAATCCATATATCACTCAGTACAATGAAAAAAAACTAAAGGAAGTCATATAACAAGAAAAATAGGCAACACTGTAAAAAATAAATTTTTACTTTTTCTAAAACTAAAATTAAATATAAAAATTAAAAAAAACAAAAATAACAGATATTGCCAAAGATTTATATAAATATCATTAAATCATCATACAAAATTTACAACAACCGTTTTATAGATAGGAATAAATATAGGATATCAAAGTCTTCATCTTCATAGTATTTCATCTTCATTTCAAAAAATCTTAACTCAACCATCTTGATAAATATTCATTACTGGTCTATGCCAATTTGGAAAAGTATCATCAGCATAACTTGGAAAATTAATTGAAAATATAAAAGTAATTACAATAAATACTGAAACAAACAAAGACATAATATAAAACCAAACTTTTTGAATTAAAGATAATTTTTTATATGATTTTAGTAAATCTGAATTAAATTTAATTTTTAAAGTATCAACATAACTTAATAATTTACGCTTTCTAATATATATTTTTAAAATAAATAAAAGAATTAAAAACAATAATAATCAAAAATACTCAATAATTCAAATTCAAAAGTGAACAATTTGCGAATTAAAAAGAGAAAAAGCAACAACTCAAGTTCATACAAAAAAAGATAGCAAATACAAAATTAATCACTTGAACTTAGTTCAGAAAAAAATATAAATAAACAAAATTCAAGGTAAAATAGGTAAAACTAAATTAAAAAACAAATGTTTTAAAAAAAGTAAAAATGAAATTTCAAACATAACTCTATTTATTAAATTGTATAAGATAACTATTATTAAAATCAACTAAAACTTTTCAATTAATAGTTTTAGTATCCAAATTTTTCTTATAATAAACTCAGTATTGTGCTATAAGTGGATTATTCACAACATTACAAGGCTTTAAATAAACACTTTCCCAGTGTCATTTATAAGGCCAATCTTGATAGGAATCTACATATATATCACACTTAATTTTAGAATTTTTTCAATCTAGTTTTAACTCTTTTCTAATTTTATCAGTAAAAGCAATATAATCTCATAAATCAAAGTAAGTTTTTTTATCACTTTGTTCAAAACTATAAGTTTTTAATCAAGTATTTAAAATAGAAACATAATTTATCATATCTCTAAATAAAATCAATGAAAAAAACACTAAAAAGAAATAAATAAAAAAATATTTATTTCTAAATTGTTTAAAAAAAATAAAAATTATAAATAAAAACAAAAAAGTATAGTACAAAAACTTAACAAATGCGATTGAACCTAAAAACGCTCAATTTCTTAAATTTATACTATATGGAGTTAATTTTTCAATACTAAAGAATTTCTCAATTTTCAATTTTAATTTAGAAAATGAATCTATTTTTCATAAATTAAACTTATATACATCTCACAACAAATTTCACTGTATAACTAACGCAATTGGAGTAGTATCTGGTATTTGAGACAATAAATTTAAATTATCAAAGAGAAATTTTTTTGATACATTTGAATTTCAATTAATTTCATAAAATTCTCACAAAATCACTTGATTTCAATTCAAAAAACCATATCAAATATTTCATTTTCAAGAAAAATTTCAAGTTATATCCAAAAAGTCATTTGATCATTTTTCTCATAAAACCAAAAAACACTGATTATTACAGACAAAAGACTTATCAGTAATAGAATCAAATCACTGAGAATCATAAGAATTTACAGAAGTTATATAAAAAAAGAAAACAAAAAAAAGAGATATAAAAAATTTAACTCAATTTGCTAATAATTTTTTCATAAACATATTAAATAAATTTTCTAAAATATTCTATCGTAGGTATTAATCACTTTTCAAGAGGAATTAAAGGTTGCCGTCATAATTTTTCAAAGGCTAGTTTATTATCTGCTTTTCTTTGTTTTGGATCATCTCAAGGTAAAGGTTTATAAACAAGTTTAGATTTACTTTCAGGAATTAATTTCAATACAATTTCAGCAAGTTCTTTAATAGTAAACTCAAATTGAGTTCAAGTATTTACTGGTCAAATAAATCATATTTCATTATTCATCATTCTTATCATAACGTCTACCAAGTCATCAATATATTGAAAAGACCTAGTTTGAGTTCAATCTCAATAAATAGTTATATCTTCATTTTTCAAAGCTTGCATTATAAAATTACTTACTACTCTTCAATCAGCGGGATGCATTAATGATCAATAAGTATTAAATATTCTTACAATTCTTATATCAACTCAATGCTCTCTGTGATAATCCATAAAAAGTGTTTCAGATCCTCTTTTTCACTCATCATAACATGATCTAATTCAAATAGGATTTACATTTCACCAATAACCTTCATTTTGAGGATGTACTACTGGATCTCAATATACTTCAGAAGTAGAAGCTTGTAATATACGAGCTTTTGTTTTCAATGCTAATTCAAGCATGTTCATAGCTCATAAAATAGAAGTCTTAAAAGTTTCAATTGGATTTCTTTGATAATGAATAGGTGAAGCGGGACAAGCTAAATTATATATCTGATCAAATTGTCACCAAAAAGGTAAATTTACATCATGTAATATAAAATTAAAGTTTGAATTTTGAAGCATATCTTCTATATTTTCCTTAGTTCAAGTAAAAAGATTATCTAAACAAATTACTTCATTTCATTCGTTAAGTAATCTTCTACAAAGATGACTTCATACAAATCAAGCTCATCAAGTTACTAAAATTTTTTTCATAAAAAATAATTTAAGAATAAAAATTATTATTTTCAAATACATTCATAGATAAAACCTTTTTCTTTCATTGTTCTTCTACTCCAAATATTTCTTCAATCAACAACCACATTTCATTTCATTTGTAATAATATTCTATCAAAATCAACTATTTTGAAATCATCCCAATCAGTTAAAATCAAAAGGGCATCAGCATCAATAACTGCATCATAATTATTATTAAAATATCTTAACTTATCTCAAAAAATTCTTTTTACATTATCTAATCAAACAGGATCATATACATTTATAGTTCAAACCTCTTCTTTAAGTAATTTTTCAATTACATCAATACTTGGAGCTTCTCTAATATCATCAGTTTTAGGCTTAAAAGCAATTCACCAAATTGCTATTTTTAATCATTTTAAATCAAATAAATACTTTTTTAATTTTTTTACAACAACAATTTTTTGTTTTTTATTTACATCTTCAGTAGCTTGTATAATCTTAAACTCATAACCAAACTCTTTTCAAGTTTCTATCAAAGCAGATACATCTTTAGGAAAACATGATCATCCATATCAAATTCAAGCTGATAAAAATCTATGTCAAATTCTAGTATCAAGTCCCATTCATTTACTAATATCAGTTATATTTCATCATACTAGTTCAACAAAGTTAGCAATTTCATTTATAAAACTTATCTTAGTTGCGAGAAATGAATTTGAAGCATACTTTAATATTTCAGCAGATTTGATATCAGTAAAGAAAATATGAACATCTTTTTTAATAAAGGGTAAATATAATTCTTTCAAATACTCTTTTGCTTTTTCAGATTCAACTCAACAAACTATCCTATCAGGCTCCATAAAATCACTTAACGCAACTCATTCTCTTAAAAACTCAGGATTTGAGGCAATATCAAATTCAACATCAATTCATCTTTTAGAAATTTCATCTTTTATTATATTTTTACATGCTTCTCAAGTTCAAACAGGAACAGTAGATTTATTTACAAAAACCTTATATGAATTTATATTTTCTCAAAATGTTTTTGCTACAGCTTTTACAAACCTTAAATCAGCCTTGTGATTTTCATCAGGGGGTGTTCATACAGCACTCATTACCAAATCTCAAAAATCAATTCATTTTTTTGCATCAGTTGAAAACTTTAGTCTTCAAGCTTTAAAATTTCTTTCAACCATTTCTTCAACTCAAGGTTCATAAATAGGAATAATTCCATTTTCTAAATTTTCAATTTTTTTTACATCAACATCAATACAAAGTACATTGTGTCATATTTCAGCAAGACAAGCACCAGTGACAAGTCAAACATATCAAGTTCAAAAAATTGTTATTTTCATCAAATAAAATTAATAAATAAAATCTAAAATAGTATATAAAAAAACAAAAAAAATCAAACTTTGTTTATGTTACTAAACTATCAAAAGTCAAGATTATCATTTCATAAATTATCTCAAGCTTTAACTTTTCTTACCTGTTTATAAAAGTATTTAAAATCTTCTAAATTTACAAAGACATAAATTCAAAAATATATAATTGAAACGATACTTAAAATAAAAAATTCTAAAACTCTATTATTTAAACTTTTAAAAAAAGGAACTAGAAACAAATACATACAAAGTCAAATGAATCAAAAAATTAGTATATTTTTAAACAAATAAAAATAATCAAATTTTGTATGATAATCTTTTAACTCAAGCTCAGATAAAAACCAAATAAATATCCATCATAATCAAGTTGCAATAGCAGCTCAAGAAACTCAAATTAATTTAATTAACACTAAATTCAAAATTATATTAAAAAGTAATGCTTTTAAAATTATATAAAGTCTTTGCTTAACTTTTCAATTAGCAGCAAGTATATTGAAATTAATTTGCAACAAAAAATTAAAACTAAGAAACAATACTGAATATTGTAAAATAATTCATGATTTTAAAAATTTATCTCAAAATAAAATAGTAGAAATAACAGTTCAAAAAACCCAAAATAAAATAGAAAAAACAATAGAAAAAGATAAAAAATTTTTTGTAAATATAGATTTAATCATATTTATTTTTTTTATTTCATTTTTTGCAACCATTTCAGAAAAAACAGGAAATAAAAAAGCAAATATAGGTCAAATCAGGACAAAAGGAATTCAAATCATACTTAGATAATTTGTATAATATCATGCATCTTCATTTCATAACAAATAAATAATCATTTGCATATCAACCTGACTAAGTATAGTACTAGCTTGAGATCATAAAAAAACAATCAAAGCATACTTAAGAATATCTAAGAAAAGTTTTTTTGAATAAATAATTTTGATTCACTTTAGATGTTTTTTATAATATTTTTTGTGAAATAAAAAAATAGTTACAATAATTCATATATATAATCATAAAACCCAAGTCAAACTATATAAGGCTAGGGTTCACAAATCAAGAATATAAAAAATCAAAACAAAAAATAATACAAAAGTAATTCTAAACAACTCTGTTATTTTTTGAGAAAATGTATCCTGTACAGCCTGAAAGAAGACATTTAATCAATGAAAAAAAGTAAAACCTAAAAAATAAAATGAAAATATCTTTATTACAATTAAACTTTTAACATCATGAAAATAATGAATAGATAAAAAATCTGATCAAAAAAAGAAAATTAAAAATACAATAAATCATGTTACAATTTGCGTAGAAATAGCATAAAATAATATACTTTTAGCTTTATCATATCTATTATTAGTTATATACTCAGGTAAAAATTTATTTAAACTTTCACTCATTCATAAATCATTAAAAGAAGCTAAAAGTACCATTAAACTCATAACTCAATAAATGATTCAGATTTCATCAACTGCTAGGTTTCAAGATAATACTATCTTAATTATATATCAAATAGGAGATATAATGAACGAAAACAAATATAACCAAAATCATTTTTTTATAAATTTCTCTGCCAATGTATTATGTTGTTCTATCATAAATCAAAGATTATTAATAACTAATCAAATATACTAATAAAAAACCTTATCTCAATCCTTTTTAAGATTAAGCTTTTTAATTTCTTTTACAGTCTTATTATTTTTTCAATACAAAAACTTAATAACTTCACTAATATTTGATTCAGATAATCAAATAGTTGAATTAGAATTTCTTATAAAAAAAATATATCTTATAACTTCTTTTTGAAAAAACAAATCCAATTTTTTAAATCACTGCAAAGAAAAAAAATCTTCATATTTTTTTCATTCAAAATTAATTATTTTTGATCAACTATTTAGTACAAAAACGTCTTTTTTTAGTCAAGAATAATTCTCATTTTCAGTAGTTTTTTCGTAATTTAAAACAATATCTAAATTAAGAAAGCTTTTCACTCAATAGTCTATATATTTTTTCATATCTTCTAAATAATTCATAAAATTATTCAGATTTTTCTTATAATTTTTATTGATTTTTAAAAATTTTGGTAAAATTTCTAATCTTAAATAATTTCTATTTATATCAATATCAAAATTTGAATCATCAACAAAAAAAGTAATTTTTCTTTCATCTAGAAAATCAAGAATTTCACTTTTAGTAACATTTAATAATGGTCTCAATATATTTCAACTACACTCAGTCATGTTAATAAGTCAGGTTAACTTAGTTCATCTAATCAAATTAAAGAAAAAAGTTTCAATTTTATCATCTAAATGATGTGCAGTTAGCATATATTTAGCTTGATTTTTAAGTACTATAGTATTTAAAAATCCATATCTTTTATGTCTTGCAAGTTCTTCTGTTGAAATAGAATTTAATTCATTTTGAAGCTTCTTTACATCACAAAATCATGTTTCAACTTTAAATCATAATTCTTTTCATAAATTTATAATATATTTTTCTTCACTATCAGCTTGATCTCTTAATTTATGATTAAAATAACAAACAATTAAATTATTTTTATATGATGACTCAAGTATATTATAAAGCAAATACATACTATCAGGACCTCAAGAACAAGCAAGTACAAAATTATCTTCTTTAGTTATATATTTAGATAAAAATAAATCAATAGAACTCATATAAAAATAAAAA
>JAQUWS010000020.1:9438-23021 GCA_028692735.1 Candidatus Altimarinota bacterium | reverse complement strand
GTATTACTTGATGATCTCCTGTTTGAGTTGTTGATCCTTTGATTAATTGTGCTTGAACTGCTAGTTTTAGATATTATGATTTAGGAGTTAATATAAAAAACTTTGATTCTGTTACTAAAAAATATGAGTTTTTAATTAATTGACCTACTTCTTGAGCTTCTTTCTTGACTTCTTGAACTTGAACCGTTTCTTGAAATTGATATGTTTCTACTAGAATTAAGTTATCTAAACTTTGAACTTATACTTTTACTTTTAATTT
This sequence comes from Candidatus Altimarinota bacterium, assembly GCA_028692735.1. Lineage (GTDB taxonomy): Bacteria > Patescibacteriota > Gracilibacteria > BD1-5 > UBA6164 > Altimarinus. Next base: position 22,762 of record JAQUWS010000020.1, on the reverse strand, counting down.
ATATGACTGAATTCTTGCTGATTCTAAACTTTTAAAATCTTCTATCAAAACTGTTCAGGTTAAAAAAGAGTAATATAAAATTATTTCATTTCAAAAAAGATGTTTTCTTAAAAATAGAAAACATCTTTTTTTACTTTAAAATTGCTTTTAACTTTCTTAGTAATAAAAAAGTTTTGTATAAAAAGATATTATTTACCCAAATATAACTATCAGATATATTTATTATGTCTTTTGAAAGCTTTAATTTAAAATCTGTAACTCAAGCTAGAGATGAGTTTTTTTCTCAAGGGCTAGCTATTCACAAAAAATCATAATATTTACTATCAATACTTTTTGCTTTTTTTATTGCTGTCCATTGAAGTAAATAAGGTGACATCATATTTCTATATTCTTTATTGTTTGTTGATGCTCAGTAATAATAAATACTTAGTTCTTTATCAAATATAAAAATTCAAGCTGATATCGGAGTATTATCTTTATAAGCTATAAGCAAAGAACTATTTTTTATAGTTTGTAAAAAAATCTTATAATAGTCAATTTTATTTCAAGAAAAATTATCTCTTGTAGTTGTTTCTTGCATTAAATTATAAAAAACTTCTATATTTTTGGTGTTTTTATCTACTTCAATAACTTCTATTTCTTTTTTCTCAGCTATTTTAATATTGTATCTTCATTTTGGTTTCATCTCGTCTAGAATTTGTTTTTCTTTTTTTGATAGATCAATTAAAGTTGTATATGGTGTTATAAATTTTTTATAATATCAATTTTTTAGTTTTTTAAACTTAATTTTATTTTCTTCTTTATTTATATTAAATGTTTCTATTTGTATAAATACAGCTTTTTCTTTTTTACAAAGATTTAGAATTTCTTTCTCTTTATCTTGAATAATTCATAAATTATCTATTCACAATATAAAAAGTCAGTATTTTCATAATCAAATACTTCTTTTTTCTATTAGTAAAGAATTTAAATGGATTATTTTATCTGCTTGTTTTGATTTCACAAGCATATCTCCCCAGGATTTTTGTTGCCAAAATGTCATAATTTAGTCTCAAATTAATAATTTACAATGTTCATTAAATTCTCATAAACATAATTCTTTAAATATGCTTGATATTTTATCTTTTGTTTTTTTATCAAAATTTTCAAATTTCAATTCAAGTATTTTTTCTCAATTTTCAAATGAATCAACTAGAATTAAAACTGAGCTATAAAAATATGTACTCCTTTTTCTGCTTACTATCTTTATATCATCTCAATAAATTTCTCTAAATTCATCAACAGTGTCTCAATCTACAAAAAAATTTATTATACATCTTTCTTCATAATCTTTTGTTTTATTTAGTGGTCATTTATACATAAATATATATTTTCAAAATGCGATTTTTCTTACAAGTATTATTTCACTATCTCATACAATTCTTCAATCAATGTAATCTGGTGAAAAATAATAATCTGTATATTCTAAGTCTCATAAGTATTGAGCACCTGATCTAAGCAATATTTCAAACATTTTTGATTCTGAAAAACCTGAAACATTGTATTTTTTTTGCATATCCTTGATTTTTATTTCTCATGATTCCAAGAATGGATTATATTCATTTGAAATAATAAAATCTGCATTTATCTTTGTTGGTTCTATGTATTTATCATTCATTGGCTCAACAGTATCCAAAAAGTAGTTTAATATATCTTTTGGTCTTTGTCATGTTCTTTTTACATCTCTTAAAATTCTTCTTAAGATTCTTCAATGAGTTCATAAATCTACAAATACTTTTAGATCTCAAAGTTTAGATATATCATCTAGTAAAGTGTATAATCATTCTATTATAATTATTTTTTTTGGTTTTACTTCTATTGCATTGAAAATAGGTGTTGATATCAAAAAATCATAATCAGGAATTTTTACAGTTTCTCAATTTTTAAGTTTTGTTAAATGTTCTAGAAATAAATCGATATTTAATGCTTCAGGCTGGTCAAAATTTAAGTTATTTTTTTTGTAATATTCTTTTCATCTATAATAATTATCCATTGATAGTAAGAGAGCGATATCTTTAAATTTTTCTAGCACTTTTTTTGCTACTTGTGATGTTTTTCATGATGCTGATCATCAAGCAATTAATACTACTATATTTCATTCTTTTTTTTCAATTAAATTTTCTATAATTTCATTTATTTTAAAAACTCCATCTTGAAGATTATATATTTTTTGCATATTATGTAGTTTATTATTTTTTAAATTTTTATTAGTTATTATAATTTAGTATATGATCTTCAGCATTTTTTGTAAGTTTTCTTCCTCTTGGTGTTCTTTCTAAAAATCAGATTTGTAATAAATATGGTTCTACAATATCTTCTAGAGTTGAGTCTTCTTCTCAAATTGCTGCAGCTAAAGTATTTAATCAGACTGGTCATGAATTAAATTTATAATATATTGTTTCTAAATATTTTCTATCTAAATAATCTAGTCATAACTCATCTATTCAAATATTTATAAATATTTCTTCAAGTTCATATATAGAATTTACATTGTGTCAAATTGTTTCATAATCTCTTACAACCTTTAAAAATCTATTTGCAATTCTTGGTGTTCATCTTGATTTTTTTGAAATTAAGGATAATACATCTGTATTTAAATCTATTCATAAAATTGAAGAATTAACTTGAATAATTCTTTCTATATCTTTATGATTGTAAAAATCTAATTTTAGTACGTTTCAAAATCTATCCCTAAGAGGAGAAGAAAGAGAGCTTAATCTTGTTGTAGCTCATACTAAAGTAAATTTTTTTAATGGAATTTTTATGCTTTGAGCTCAAGTTCAAGATCAAACCATTATATCAATTGTAAAATCTTCCATTGCAGTATATAATATCTCTTCTATTTGTGGTTTTAATCTATGAATTTCATCAATAAAAAGTATATCTCCTTTTTCAAGATTTGAAAGTATACTTATAATATCCGATTGTTTTTCTACTGCAGGACCTGATGTTGATTTTATATTAACTCACATTTCATAAGAAATAATATTACTTAAAGTTGTTTTTCATAATCAAGGTGGTCAATAAAAAAGTATATGTTCTAAAGTTTCTTCTCTTATTTTTGCTGATGCAATTGAAACTGACAAGTGTTTTTTTATAGATTCTTGTCATACATAATCTTCTATTTTTTTTGGTCTTAGAGAATTTTCAATTATAGTATTATCCGTTTTTATGCTACACTGAGATACAACTCTATCTTTTTTTGATGATTCTATCATTATTAAATTTTTTAATTACTATTTTTTATACACTATATATATAGTTTAATTCTTTTTATTTTTTTGTAAAGCTTAGTTAATAAAATTTTAAAATACATAATTTTAATTAAGTTTGATTTTTTGAAAAAAAAATTTAATATATCTGTACCTAATAAATTTTAGGATAATATATTGACCAGAAATAGAAAATTTTTTTACTAAAACCACCAAGATATATGATAAGTATCTTTCAAAATATTTTTATAAATCTATGTAATTATGAATCTAACAAGTATAATGTGGGTTATTTTTTGAATGGCCCTAGCTTTTGTGATATGTTTTATCATGGAAAACAAAAGAGTTCAAAAATGAACTTCTAAATCAGAAAATCTTGTAAAAGAAGCTGAAAAAAAGAAAGACAAAATTTTAACTGAAGCTAAAGAAGAACAAGAAAAAATTATAAAAGAAGCAAAACATGAAAGTAACGAGCTTATAAAGAAAGCTGAAAAAATGGAAGAGAGAATTATTGAGAGAGAAGAAAAAATATCAAATAAATTAGAGGAAATATCAAAAAAACAAGAAAATTTAATAAAACAAGAAGAAGTTTTGAAAGATAAGAGAAATGCTCTTGATTCTAAAATCCTTGAACTTGATAATAAGTTATCTGAAATTTCTAATTTATCAGAAGATGAGGCTAAAGAATTATTTTTATCTCAAATAAGAGTTAAATATGAAAAGTCTGCATTATCTTTAATTGATAAACATAAAAAGCAAACTGAAGAGAAAAAGAAAGAAATTGCAAAAGAAATCATTATTAAATCTATTCAACAATATGCATGAGAAGTTGTAAATGAGTCAACTTCAACAATTATTGAAATTCCATCTGATGATATAAAATGAAAACTTATTTGAAAAGAATGAAGAAATATTATTTCTTTTGAGAGAGCTACTTGAGTTGCATTAATTATTGATGATACTCCAAATAGTGTATTTTTATCTTCGTTTGACTTATACAGAAGATATATTGCGAAAAAATCTCTTGAAAAACTTATAGAAGATTGAAGGATTCAACCTGCCAGAATAGAAGAAATTGTAACGAAGACAACGGAAGAAGCTAATGTACTTCTTAAAGAACTTTGAAATAGTACTTTAGATGAATTATGAATTGTATGATTACCTGATGATATAGTTGTTCTTATTTGAAAACTTAGATTTAGAACAAGTTATGGGCAAAATATATTGAAACATAGTAAAGAAGTTGCTGTTGTTGCAACATCTATTGCAAAGGACTTATGAGTAAATGAAAATATAGTAAAAATTTGATGATTATTACATGATATTTGAAAAGCTCTTGACCATGATATAGAATGAACTCATCCTGAGATTTGAGCAAAAATTTGTAAAAAATATTGATTAGATGAAAAAATAGTTTACATAATTGAAAATCATCATAATGAATTTAGTAGTATATGAATTGAAGCAGCAATAGTTCAAATAGCTGATACTATTAGTTCTGTTAGACCATGAGCAAGAAGAGAAGCTGTTGAAGAATATATAAAAAGAGTAAAAGAAATGGAAAATTTAGCTGAAAGTTATTCATGAGTTAGTAAAGCTTATGCAATAAGTGCTTGAAGAGAAATTAGAGTATTTGTTGATTCTGATATAATCTCAGATTTAGAAGCTGAAGAAATGGTTCATACTATTGCTAAAAATATTGAAGAAAAGATTAGTTATCCTTGAGAAGTTAAAGTTAATCTTATTAGGGAAAAGAGAATTATTGATTATGCAAAATAGTTCTTTTTAATTATTTTAATATATTATTATGTACCCTTTTTTTGAAATTTTTTGACTTAGAATATATACTTTTTGATTTACAATTATTCCGATTTTCTTCTTATTTTATCGGATGTTAAAAAAATTATCAAAAAGATTTAATTATGATTTTGATCTTTTTAGATCAAATATATTAATATTCTTTTTTTCTACATTTATTTTTTCTAGGTTATTTTATATTATTTCTCAATGGAATGATATGAAATTTATTAAAAAAATGTTTGAATTTTTTATAATGAGTGATTATAATTTTTCATTATATTGAGCAATTTTTTGATTTTTCCTAGTATTAATTGTTTACTTAAAATTTAGAAAAGAAAGTATTTTAAAATATATTGATTGAATAGTTCTTGCTTTTACTTTTGTGCTGTTTATATGATATATATGAGCTTTTTTGTGATGACAGGTATATTGAATGCCTACAAATTTTTGAATAGAAATTCAATATGCTAATTCTAATTCACTAGTTCCTTTTACTGTTCCTATATTCCCATTACCTATTATTTATTCTATATTTTCTTTTTTACTTTTTTCAACTTTATATATTTTGAAAATGTATGTAAAAACTAAATGATTTATTTGATATTTATGACTTGGTATATTTGCTTCATTATCATTAATATTAGAATTTTTTAGTTGAAAATCTGATATAATTAGCACTAATTTCTTCTTAAATTTTAATCAAGTATGTGCGATAATATTACTTGTTTTTGTTTGAAAAATTTTATATAATATGCTTAAAATTGCTACTTCAGAATGACCTTTAAATATTTTTGAAAAATTATAATCATGTTTTCTAAAAATACTTTTCTTATTTTCTTCTTATTATCATTTATCATTAGTGTTCTTGTAAACAACTGTTTACAAGATTTTTTATTGTTTGTTTTTTCTTTTTTATTTTTTTGTATTATTTTTATAAATTTAATATTATACAAAAAAAATATTGTAAAATATCTTGTTTTATTGTTATTTATATCTTTAGGAGCTTTTTATTGATTTATAATTACAAATAATAATTTTACTAAAATTCAAAATAATACTAACTTTTTAGAAAAATACTATCTAAGAACATCAAAATATGATTTAGAAATAATAAATTTATATAAAAAAGATGATTTTTATAATTCTTATGTTGCAAAAATTAATAAAATTGATGAATTAAATATAGACAAAAATATCTACTGAATTGTCAATGTTGCATCAAATATTAACCTTAATAAATGAGAGTTATTGGCTTTAAATTGACAAATTTTAAAAATAGACAATGTAGACAATTCTTTTGATTATAAAACTTATTTATTAGTAAAAAATATATATTTTAAATTATATTTATATAACTATAAAGTTGTATGAGATAAAAATACATTTTTAACCAAACTTGATTTATTTAGAAATAAATTAATAAAAATTATAAATAATATTTATCCAAATGAAGAATCTATTTTACTTTCTTGAATTTTAATATGAGCAAGAGAAAATATTCCAAAAGAGTTATCAAATGATTTTAATAATTCCTGAACTACACATATTATTGCTGTAAGTTGATTTAATATAACTATTTTAATTATATTTTTGTGATTTTTATTTAAGTTTATTCCTATATTTATTAGAACTATTTTAATCTTTTCTTTTTTAGTTATTTTTTGTTTTTTCGTATGACTTGAAGCCTCTGTTATAAGAGCTGGAATTATGTGAATTATATGATACTCTATTACTAGTTTATGAAGAAAAAGTTCATCAATCACAACGGTTTTGATAACATGCTTTTTTATGCTTTTGTATAACCCTTTATATATAAATTATGATTTAAGTTTTCAATTAAGTTTCTTAGCAGTATTAGGAATACTTTTTACAAAAAATTTCTTTGATAAAATTTTTTATTTTTTCCCTGAAACTTTGGCAATAAAAGAAAGTTTTTCTATAACAATGTCTGCTATGATTTTTACTTTACCTATTACAATTTTTAATTTTTGACAATTTGTATTATTAACTCCTATTTCAAATATACTGGTTTCATGGAATATATCTTTTATTATGCTTTTCTGATTTTTATCTATTTTGTGATACTATATATATCCTTTTCTTTGAATAATTATATGATTTTTTTCTTACATCTTTTTAAAATTTGACTTGTCAGTAATTCATTATTTTTGAAAACTTCATAATTTCATAATAAAAACTGATTTTTGAGAATATAGTTTGTATTTTGAGATAATTTATTTTATTATTTTATGATATTTAATTTTTATTTTAAATAACAAGAAAAAATAAACCTGATTTTTGTGTTTTTTATATATTTATGATATCCTAACTTAGATATTTAATATTAAAACCATATAATATGAAAAACATAAAAAATTTCTTTTATTTTGTTATATTTTTTTTTAATTTTTTCTTTTTAATCAATCACTCTTTTGCTGTTGACATAACAGCAAATACTACAATAAGTTCAGATACTACTTATGATAGTTTGGTTGTAAAAAGTTGATATACATTAACTATAAATGCAGTTTTAACTGTAACTTGAGATGCTGTTATAGAAAATTGATGAATAATTACTCATTCTGCAACTTCTTCTACTTCTTCTAATTTAATTGTTTGATGAACTCTTGATATTAATCCTGGTGGAAAATTTGATGTTTCCTACAAATGAACAGCTACTACTTGTGGGGCTTCTACTGCTTATAAATGAGCATGTCATTGAGGTTATTGAATTAGTAATTCAAATGTTCCTTATTGAAACTTATATAATCCAATCACTGTTTGATCTGTTGTTCGGTGATCTTATCCTTGATGATGACTAGCAAGGATGACTGTTTGAAATCTTATCAATAATTGATCTATCTTAGCTAATGGTACTTCTTGAAATACTTATTGAAATTGAGCATGAGGGTCTATAAATATCACTGTCAATTGAAATTTGTCTTGAACCTGAATTTATCAAGCTAATTGATGAAATTGATCTATTGCTTGAGGTGGTTGAAGAATATCTATAAAGTATAACTCTGTTTTTGATTTAACTAGTTTAAAAAATAATACTTCTGCTACTGGACCTTGAGGGGCTTGAGAAGGGACTATTTATATAAAAGATCTTTCTACTTGATATGATATATTAATTGTAAAATGAGACTGATGAAGTTTATGAACAAATATTACTTCTTCCATTAATTCGATTAAAGAAATAATTTTTAATAATGCCTTAATCAATTATTCTTGATGAGCTTGGAATATTCCTGATTCATTTTATATTTCTAATTCAGCCAAGTTAATTACAAATTCATCTTCTCCATTGTCTAAATCTTGAACTCTTACTATTTCTACTAATGCTTCTATTTCTTCATCTGCATCATTAACTACGGATGATTTATTATTAACTTGATGAATTCTTTATAGTTATTCTACTTTATCTATTTCAAATGATTTAACTGTCTATAATTGAACATTATATACATCATCTTGATCTAATATATATTGAAGTACTTTTATTAAATCATCTTGAATTATTAATAATGACTATATAATGAATGTTTCTTGAGATTTGACCATACAAAACTGATGAACATACACTCACTCTCAATCGGCTTCTACTGCATCTAATTTAATAGTTTGATGAACGCTTGATATTAATCCTGGTGGAAAATTTGATGTTTCTTATAAATGAACCTCTACTACTTGATGAGCTACAACTGCATATATTTGAGCTACTCATTGAGGTTATTGAATTAGTAACTCTAAAGTTCCTTATTGAGATATCTATAATCCAATCACTGTTTGATCTGTTGTTCGGTGATCTTATCCTTGATGATGACTAGCAAGGATGACTGTTTGAAATCTTATCAATAATTGATCTATCTTAGCTAATGGTACTTCTTGAAATACTTATTGAAATTGAGCATGAGGGTCTATAAATATCACTGTCAATTGAAATTTGTCTTGAACCTGAATTTATCAAGCTAATTGATGAAATTGATCTATTGCTTGAGGTGGTTGAAGAATATCTATAAAGTATAACTCTGTTTTTGATTTAACTAGTTTAAAAAATAATACTTCTGCTACTGGACCTTGAGGGGCTTGAGAAGGGACTATTTATATAAAAGATCTTTCTACTTGATATGATATATTAATTGTAAAATGAGACTGATGAAGTTTATGAACAAATATTACTTCTTCCATTAATTCGATTAAAGAAATAATTTTTAATAATGCCTTAATCAATTATTCTTGATGAGCTTGGAATATTCCTGATTCATTTTATATTTCTAATTCAGCCAAGTTAATTACAAATTCATCTTCTCCATTGTCTAAATCTTGAACTCTTACTATTTCTACTAATGCTTCTATTTCTTCATCTGCATCATTAACTACGGATGATTTATTATTAACTTGATGAATTCTTTATAGTTATTCTACTTTATCTATTTCAAATGATTTAACTGTTTATAACTGAACTTTATACACTTACTCATGAGCTAATATATATTGAAACACTTTTATTAAATCTTCTTGAGTTATTAATAATGATTATATAATGAATGTTTCTTGAGATTTGACCATACAAAACTTATGAAAAATTACTCATTCTCAATCTGCTTCTACTGCATCTAATTTAATAGTTTGAGGGACTCTTACTATTAATCCTGGTTGAAAGTTTGATGTTTCATATAAATGAACTAATACTACTTGATGAGCTGCAACTGTATATATTTGAGCTACTCATTGAGGTTATTGAATAACTAATTCAAATGTTCCTTATTGAGATATTTATAATCCTATTGATGTTTGATCTGTTGTTCGGGGATCTTACCCTTGATGATGACTTGCTAGAATGACTGTTTGAAATCTTATCAATAATTGATCTATCTTAGCTAATGGTACATCTTGAAATACTTATTGAAATTGAGCTTGAGGTTCAATCAACATTACTGTCAATTGAAATTTATCTTGAACTTGAATTTATCAAGCTAATTGATGAAATTGAACTTATGCTTGATGATGAGGAAGAGTTGCTATAAAGTATAACACTATCTCTGATTTAAATTATTTGGAAAATAATTTATCTGTTACTTGACCTTGAACTGCTTGAGAAGGTACTATTTATCTAAAGGATTTAACTACTTGATATGATATATTATTAATTAAATGAGATTGATGAAGTTTATGAACCTCTACTTCTATTGATTTAAATAATATTGATGATGTTTTTATTGACTGAGGTTGATTAACTATTTCTTGATTTAATTGGGATATCCCTAAGTCTTTTGAAATTAAAAACTGATGATTCCTTACTACTAATGCTTCTTATCCTTTATCTGTTTCTTGAACTCTTATTATTTCTTCTTGATCTACATTTAGATCAAACTCAATTTTAACTGTTGATGATTTATTATTAAATAATTGAACTGTTGTTTCTTCTAATACTTTTTATGTTAACAATGATCTTACACTTTCTTGATGAACTTTTAATAGTGGGAAACCATTATTTGTTTATAATGATTTAAATATGATTTCTTGAACTTTCAATAATACTTATTCAGGATCTGTTTTTTGAAATGCTTATATTAAAGGTCTCTTTAATAATAGTACATTATTTTCTATTTCTTGAAATGCTACTATCTTAAACTTATGAAATATTACTTATTCTAGTACTAGTAATAACTCTTTTTCCAATTTAATTGTATGAGGGACTCTAACTATTAATCCATGATGAAAATATGATGTATCTAATAGATGAATAAATTCAACTTGATCTTGAGCTCAATATGTATGATGAACTCATGGTTGAGTTTGAGCTGCTTCTTCAAAATCCACTTATTGAGATATTTATAATCCTACTAATGTTTGATCTTATTGATATAATTCTTCTCGGTATTGATGATGACTTGTAAATATGACTGTTTGAAATCTTATTAATAATTGATCTGTCTTAGCTAATTGAACTACTACTACTTGATACTGAGCTTGAGCTTGAGGTTCTATCAATATTAATGTTAACTGAAATATATCTTGAACTTGAACTTATCAAGCTATCTGATGAGGATCATCTTCAACTTCTTATGCTTGAGGATGAGGAAGAGTTGCTATTAAATACAACTCAGTTTCTGATTTAGTTGCTTTAAAAAATAATATATATGTAACATGACCTTGAGTTGCGTGAGAATGAACGATTTATTTAAAGGATATATCTACTTGAAGTGATTATTTATTTATAAAGTGAGATGGTGTATCTTGAAACTATTATACTTCTTTTTGAACTTGATATACTGATTACTATTTTGATGTAATTGAAGTAACAAATTGAGCAAGATTGTATAAAGTATGAACTCAAAATGTTGTTTCTTCTAGTTGTATTGTATCTTGAACTCCTGTTTGAACGATAGATCCTTTGATTAATTGTACTTGAGATGCAAATTTTAAATATTATGACTTATCTGTATGAATAAATAATTTTAGCTCAATTGAAAGAAAATATGAATTTTTTGTTGCTTGACCTAGTTGATGAGCAAGTTTAATGACTACAAGTAATTGAGTAATAAATTGAAATTGAAATATCCCTTCAAGAATAAAAATTATTAAAGTATGAACTTATACTATAACTTTTAATTTATATGACTGAAATTTAGCAAATTCACAAATTTTTAAAACTATGACTAAAACTGTAATTGTTAAGAAGAACTAGATATTTTTTGTTAACATATTTATTTTAAAACAGGTTTAAAAACCTGTTTTTTGTTGTATTTTTTTATATTTATGATAAAATTCTTAAGATAAAATTCTTAAGATTTAATTTTTAATAAGAAATTGCATGAAAAATAAAAAATTTGTTTTTTATATTTTTACATTTTTTGCAAGTTTATTTATTTTTATTAATAATACTTTTGCAGTTGATATAACTACAAATACTACAATAAGTTCAGATACAACTTATGATAGTATGGTAGTAAAAAGTTGATATACATTGACTTTAGATGCAACTTTACATGTAACTTGAGATGTTACTATAGAAACTTGATGAAAAATTACTCATACCGTTTGATCAACTACTAATTTCAATTTAATTGTTGATTGAACTCTTAATATCGTTCCTTGAGGTAAAATTGATATGAATGAAAAATGAAATTCTATTACTTGAGTTTGATCTCAAACTATTTGAGCATCTCATTGAGGATTTTGATGATCTTCTTCTAGTCCTAATCCTTATTGAGATGTTTATAATCCTATTACTGTTTGAGCTTATTGATATAATTATACTCCTTGATGATGACTTGTTAGAATGACTGTTTGAAATCTTATTAATAATTGATCTATTTTAGCTAATGCTAGAAATTCTTCTAATTCTTATTGACAATGAGCTTGAGGGTCTATCAATATCACTGTTAACTCTAATATTTCTTGAACTTGAGTTTACCAAGCTAATTGAGGTTATTATTCTTCTAGTAGTTCTTATGCTTGATGAGGTGGTAGAATTGCTATTAAATTTTATTCTGCTTCTGATTTATCTACTCTTGAAGCTAACGTTCTTGCTCAAGGTTCTTGATATGCTTGAGATTGAACTATTTATCTTAAAAATACTTCTTCTTGAGATCAATATATTATTGCTAATTGAAATTGAGCTTCTTATTCTAAATCTAATTTAGTTAATGTTGATTTAAATGATTTTAAGGAAATTATTATTAATTGATGATCTCTTACTGTTACTTGAGTTACTTCTCCTCTTTCTATTCCTTATCTTCTTGATATTAAAAATTATTGATATCTTAATCTTAGTAATTCTTCTGTTTCTATTGTTTGATGACTTAATCTTAATAATTCAAATTTTTATTCTCTTTGAAATATCTCTGTTAATTGAAATGTTTCTGCTTCTAATTCTGCTAATTTTCACTCTTCTTGATTTACTATATCTTGATCTCTTAATAATAATAGTTGATATTTTACTATTTCTTCTCTTGATATTTCTTCTAATCTTAATATGACTTGAGGTACTTTAACTTCTAATTCTATTGATGTTAATTGAAATGTTTTTCTCAATTCTTGATATATTACTGAAAATTGATTGTTTAATATTGATTGAGATTTTTCTATTTGATCTACTTGATATATTACTCATAACTATACAGCTGTTTCAACTTTTAATTTAATTGTTGATTGAACTCTTAATATCGTTCCTTGAGGTAAAATTGATATGAATGAAAAATGAAATTCTATTACTTGAGTTTGATCTCAAACTATTTGAGCATCTCATTGAGGATTTTGATGAT
>JAQUWS010000020.1:6732-9338 GCA_028692735.1 Candidatus Altimarinota bacterium | reverse complement strand
CTGTTAACTCTAATATTTCTTGAACTTGAGTTTACCAAGCTAATTGAGGTTATTATTCTTCTAGTAGTTCTTATGCTTGATGAGGTGGTAGAATTGCTATTAAATTTTATTCTGCTTCTGATTTATCCACTTTAAAAAATAATATTCTAGCAAGATGATATGGTTACTCGTGAGATTGAACAATATATCTTATGGATTATACATCATGACAAGATTATTTATTAATAAAATGAGACTGAACTTCAGCTAAAAATACTTCTGTATGAAATTGATATAGTGATTACTATTTTGATACAATTGAAGTCTTAGATTGATCAAAATTGTATATAGTATGAACTCAAAATATAGCAGCATCAATGTGTATCACATGATGATCTCCTGTTTGAGTAGTTGATCCTTTAATTAATTGTGCTTGAACTGCAAATTTTAGGTATTATGATTTATGAGTTTCATTAAAATGATTTGACTCAACAACAAGAAAATATGAATTTTTAATTGATTGACCAGATTCTTGATGATTATTTGTTTCTAGTAATACTTGAACTATATCATGAGATTGAACTATTACAACTAGAATTAAACTTTCTAAAATATGAACTTATAATTTTTCATTTAATTTATATGACTGAAATCAAGTAGATTCACTAATTTTAAGAAATGTAAGTAAATCTGTTCAAGTTAAAAAAGAGTAAAGTTATCTTTTTATAAAATCACTATCTTCAACAAAAAAGTAAAAAACAATCTTTACTTTTTTAAGGTTTACCCAAAAATTTTCACATAGTGTTTTTTAAAAGTAAAAGCAAAATTTACTTTAGATATGGTTTTTTGATTAATTTCAGGTTAAAGTATTCAATTAAGTGAAATAAAAGATAATTTATTAATACAAAATAAAAATGAGATTAATAAAGAAAAGAGAAAAATAAAAATAAATGCAAGAGTAGGATTTGAAAGAATTAAAATAGTATGAATTAGAGTAATATTAGCATTAAATTCAATATGAATTAGGGAATTTTTGAGAAAGAAAATTAACAAACTTAATTTATGAAATCTCTGTTTATTTGAAAAACTATCAAATCCCTATGAAATTTTGGGTAAACTATAAAATCTTTACTTTTTTTGTTGATTATTTGCTGATTAAATGATACAATTATTTAAATTTTTTTATTATTGTATTATAAACTGTATGAAAACATCAAAAGTCTTTTTTTACCTTTTTATTTCATTACTCCAAATTTTTTTATTTATCAATCACTCCTTTGCTGTTGATATAATAGCAAATACAACAATAAGTTCAGATACAACTTATGATAGTATGGTAGTAAAAAGTTGATATACATTGACTTTAGATGCAACTTTACATGTAACTTGAGATGTTACTATAGAAACTTGATGAAAAATTACTCATTCTGTTGTTAATACTACTACTTCTTCTAATCTTATTGTTTGAGGTACTCTTAATATCAATCCTGGTTGAAAATATGATGTTTCTTCTAAGTGAAATAATTCTTATTGATCTTGATCTCAGTATGCTTGAGCTACTCATGCTTGATTAGGGTTTTCCTCTTCTAAAAATCCTTATTGAGATATTTATAATCCTATTGATGTCTGATCTTATTGATATACTTCTGGTCGGTATTGATGATGACTTGTTAGGTTTACTGCCTCTAATCTTATCAATAATTGATCTATCTTAGCTAACTGAAATCCTTGATGAACTTCTTCTTATTGAGGTTGAGCTTGAGGTTCTATCAATATCATCGTTAACTGAAATATCTCTTGAACTTGAATCTATCAAGCTCTTTGATGAGGTTATTATTCTTATGCTTATAACTGATGAGGTTGAAGAATTTCTATAAAGTATAACTCTGTTTCTGATTTAAATACTTTAAAAAACAATACCTCTGCTACTTGACCTTGAACTGCTTGAGAAGGTACCATTTATCTTAAAGATAATTCTACTTGATATCAATTATTAATGTTTAAATGAGATTGATATGCTTCTTCTTATTGAACTTCTACTTCTGTTGATTTAAACTCTTTTGATGATGTTATTATTGATTGAGCTTGATTAACTATTTCTTGATTTAATTGGAATATCCCTAAATCTTTTGAAATTAAAAACAGATGATTCCTTACTACTAATGCTTCTTATCCTTTATCTGTTTCTTGAACTCTTACTATTTCTTCTTGATCTATCCTTACATCTAATTCTCCTTTAACTGTTGATGATTTATTTTTAAATAATTGAACTGTTACTTCTGCTAGTTCCATATCTGTTGATAATAATCTTACTCTTTCTTGAGGGACTCTTAATAGTAATAATTCTTTATTTGTCTCTAATGATTTTAATTTCACTTCTTGAACTTTTAATAATTCTTTTTCTTGAGTTGTTTCTTGAAATGCTTCTATTAAATGAACTTTTTATAATAATTCTTTATTTTCTGTCTCTTGAGATACTATTATTTTAAATTGATGAACTATTACTCATTCTGTTGTTAATACTACTACTTCTTCTAATCTTATTGTTTGAGGTACTCTTAATATCAATCCTGGTTGAAAATATGATGTTTCTTCTAAGTGAAATAATTCTTATTGATCTTGATCTC
>JAQUWS010000020.1:4225-6632 GCA_028692735.1 Candidatus Altimarinota bacterium | reverse complement strand
TATAACTGATGAGGTTGAAGAATTTCTATAAAGTATAACTCTGTTTCTGATTTAAATACTTTAAAAAACAATACCTCTGCTACTTGACCTTGAACTGCTTGAGAAGGTACCATTTATCTTAAAGATATTTCTACTTGAATTGATTATTTACTTATAAAATGAGACTCTGTTTCATGAAATTCTAACACTTCTGTTTGAAGTTGATTTACAGATTATTACTTTGATAAAATTGAAGTAACTAATTATGGAAAATTATATAAAGTTTGAACTCAAAATATAGTTTCTCCTTTATGTGTTGTTTCTTGATCATGAATCATAGATCCTTTGATTAATTGTACTTGAGATACTAATTTTAGATATTATGACTTATCTATCTGATTGACTAATTTTAGTTCTATTCCTAGAAAATACGAATTTTTAGTTTCTTGACCAAGCTGATGAGCTAGTTTTATGACAGCAAGCAACTGAACTATAACTTGAAATTGAGTTTTATCTTCAAGATTAAAGTTAATAAAAATTTGAACTTATACTATTACTTTTAATATTTATGATTGAATATTAGCTAATTCACATATTTTTAAAACTATCACTAAAACTATTGTAGTTAAGAAAAGTTAGATATTTAATTTTAATTTAATTATCTAATGTAAAAAAACAGACTTACTCTGTTTTTTTGTGATTTAAAATTTGTATTTTCAGATATATTATGATAACATTTTTAATATTATAATTTTTAATTAGATATTTACATGAGAAATAAAAAATTATTTTTTTATATTTTTATATTTTTTATAAGTTTATTTCTTTCATTAAATCACTCTTTTGCTGTTAATATAATAACTAACACAACTATAAGTTCAGCTACTACATATGATACATTGGTGGTACAAAGTTGAGCAACATTAACTATTAATGCTGCATTAACTATTACTTGAGATGCTTTAATAGAGTATGGATGAGTTATTAATCACTCACAAGCATGATCTACTTCATCAAATCTAATTGTCTGAGGAACTCTTACTATCAATCCTTGATGAAAATATGATGTATCTTGAAAATGAATTGCTTCTACTTGAGCATGAGCCCAAACTGTTTGAGCAACTCACGGATGATACTGATATTGAGCTTCTTCTAAAGCTCCTTATTGAGATATTTTCAATCCTACTACTGTTTGATCTTACTGACGGAATACTTCATATCCTTGAGGTTGACTTGTTAGAATGACTGTCTGAAATTTAGTTAATAATTGATATATTTTAGCTAATTGAAGTAATATTTCTCGGTGACAAGGCGCTTGAGGCTCTATTAATATCACTGTTAATTGAAATTTATCTTGAACTTGAATTTATCAAGCTAAATGATGAGGGATATCTTCTTATATTTGAGGTTGATGAAGAGTTGCTATTAGATATAATACTGTTTCTAGTTTAGCTACTTTGAAATCTAAAATTTCTGCTGTTTGATATTCTGTCGCTTGAGAATGAACTGTTTATCTTAAAGACCTTACTACTTCTTATCAAATTTTAATTATTAAAGGTGATTGATCTGATAGATGAACTTCTACTGCTGTTAACCTTAGTGATATTGATGAAGTTATTCTTGATTGAGGTTGATTGTCTTTGATTTGATCTTATCCTTGGAATTTAACTTCTTCTTTCTCTTTAAATAATTGAGCTTTTTTAACTTCTAACTCAACTTCTCCTATTACAGTAAGTTGAACTCTTTCTATTTCTAGTTGATGTACTCTTTCTACTAGTTGAACTCTAAGTGTAGATAATTTACTTTTATATGACTGATGAGTTTATAATTCTTCTAATTCTATTAATATATATAGCGATTTATCTTTATCTTGATGAACAATTAATAGCTACTCCTCTTTAAGTATTCATAATGATTTAAATTTACTATCTTGAGCTCTTAACAGCTATAGTTCATTATCTGTTCTTAATAACTGAGTTATAAAAGCTTCTTCTACTCTTAATAATAACTCTTCTTTCAATGTTTCTTGAAATTTAACTATCGAAAGTTGATGAATTATTACTCATAATGCAGTTGCTGCTTCTTCATCTAATTTAATTGTCTGAGGAACTCTTACTATCAATCCTTGATGAAAATATGATGTATCTTGAAAATGAATTGCTTCTACTTGAGCATGAGCTCAAACTGTTTGAGCAACTCATGGATGATACTGATATTGATCTTCTAAAGCTCCTTATTGAGATATCTTTAATCCTACTACAGTTTGATCTTATTGATATAATTCTTCTTATCCTTGATGAGGACTTGTTAGAATGACTGTCTGAAATTTAGTTAATAATTGATATATTTTAGCTAATTGAAGTAATATTTCTCGGTGACAAGGCGCTTGAGGCTCTATTAATATCACTGTTAATTGAAATTTATCTTG
>JAQUWS010000020.1:0-4125 GCA_028692735.1 Candidatus Altimarinota bacterium | reverse complement strand
GAGGGATATCTTCTTATATTTGAGGTTGATGAAGAGTTGCTATTAGATATAATACTGTTTCTAGTTTAGCTACTTTGAAATCTAAAATTTCTGCTGTTTGATATTCTGTCGCTTGAGAATGAACTGTCTATCTAAAAGACCTTACTACTTCTTATCAAATTTTAATTATTAAAGGTGATTGATGAGATAAATGAACTTCTACTGCTATTAATCTTAGTGATATTGATGAAGTTATTCTTGATTGAGGTTGATTGTCTTTGATTTGATCTTATCCTTGGAACTTAACTTCTTCTTTCTCTTTAAATAATTGAGCTTTTTTAACTTCTAACTCAACTTCTCCTATTATTGTTAGTTGAACTCTTTCTATTCTTAGTTGATCAACTCTTACCACCAATTGAACTTTTTCTGCTGATGATTTATTAGTTTATAATTGAACTTATAACTCATATAATTCTTCTATTATATATAATGATTTATCTTTATCTTGATGAACTTTTAATAATAATTCTTCTTTAAGTATTCATAATGATTTAAATCTACTATCTTGAGCTCTTAATAATTATAGTTCATTATCTGTTTATAATAATTCTATTATAAAATCTTATTCTATTGTTGATAATAATTCATCATTTAATGTTTCTTGAAATTTAACTATTGAAAACGGATGAATCATTACTCATGATGCAACATCTACAACATCTTCTAATTTAATTGTTTGAGGTACTCTTACTATTAATTCTTGATGAAAATATGATGTATCTTGAAAATGAATTGCTACTACATGAGCTTGAAGCCAAACTATTTGAGCCTCATATGGTTGATATGGAATAAATTCATCTAAACTTCCTTATTGAGATATTTATAATCCAACAAATGTTTGATCTTATTGATATAATTCTTCTTATCCTTGATGATGATTAGTTAAGATGATAGTTTGAAATTTAGTTAATAATTGATCTATTTTAGCTAATTGAAGTAATATTTCTTGGGGACAATGATCTTGATGATCTATTAATATTACTGTTAATTGAAATATTTCTTGAAACTGAATATATCAAGCTAAATGATGATGAACAACATCTTATAACTGATGATGATGAAGAATTGCTATCAGATATAATACTGTTTCTGATTTAACTATTTTAAAATCTAAAATTTCTATAAATTGACCTTCAACAGCTTGAGAAGGTACTATATATTTAAAAGACATTAGTACTTGAAAAGACTATCTATTAGTGAAATGAGATTCTGTTTCTTGAAATTATAATACTTCTGTTTGAACTTGATATACTGATTATTATTTTGATACAATTGAGGTTACTGACTATGGAAAATTATATAAAGTTTGAACTCAAAACATAGTTTCTCCTTTATGTATTGTATCTTGATTTTGAGTTATTGATCCTTTAATCAATTGTACATGAGATACAAATTTTAGGTATTATGACTTGGGTATTTGAATAAAAAATTTTAGTCCTATTACTAGAAAATATGAATTTCTAATTAACTGACCAAGTTGATGATATTCATTTATGACTGCTAGTAACTGAACTATAACTTGAAATTGAAATATTCTTTCAAGAATAAAAATTGTTAAAATATGAACTTATATTATAACTTTTAATTTATACGACTGAAATTTAGCAAATTCACAAATTTTAAGAACTGTAACAAAAACAGTAACTGTACAAAATAATTAAAAAAAATAACTATTGATTTACAATAGTTATTTTTTTTAATTATATTAATCTTCATCATCAAGCTTAAATCATCTTTCTTCTCTTATTTTCATTGCTATATTTGTAGGAACTTCTTCATAATGATGGAATTCCATTGCATAAGTAGCTCTTCATTGTGTTGCACTTCTTAAGTCAGTTGCATAACCAAACATTTCTGAAAGTGGTACATAACAAGTAATAATTTTTGCTTGTCATCTTTGTCCCATTTCTTCTATTCTACCTCTTTTACTATTTATTTGTCAAAGTACATCTCACATGTATTCTTCTGGAGTATTTACTTCAACTTTCATTATAGGTTCTAGAAGTACTGGACTAGCTTTTTTACAAGCATCTCTGAATGCTTTTGAAGCAGCGATTCTAAACGCTAATTCAGAAGAGTCAACTTCATGGTAAGAACCAAAAGTCAAAGTAGCTTTTATATCAACCATTGGATATCATGCTAAGTATCATCTAGCATAAGCTCAATCTAATCATTTTTCTACACCTGGTATATATTCTTTTGGAATAATTCAACCAACAATTTTATTAACAAATTTATTGATTTTCTTAACTCCATTATCATCCACATCAGCTTCCTTATATGGTTCAAAAGAGATAATAACATGACCAAATTGTCATCTACCTCAAGTTTGTTTACTGTATTTATGTTCAACATCTTTAACTGGATTTTTAATTGTTTCTCTGTAAGCAACTTGTGGAGCTCAAACACTACACTCAACTTTAAATTCTCTTTTCATTCTATCAACTATAATATCAAGATGTAATTCTCACATTCATGAAATAACAGTCTGTCAAGTTTCATCATCTGTTCTTACTTTGAAAGATGGATCTTCTTCAGCTAGTTTAGATAAAGCTAGCCCCATTCTTTCTTGATCAGCTTTTGATTTAGGTTCAACAGAAACTGATATAACTGGTTCTGGGAATTCTATTGATTCTACCATCAATTTTTTATTTACATCACAGATTGTATCTCAAGTTCTTGTATCTTTTAATCAAACTATAGCTCAGATATGTCAAGCGCTTATTTCTTGAACTTCTTGTCTATTGTTTGCATGCATTTGTAAAAGTCTTCAAATTCTTTCTTTTTCTCAACTTGTTGCGTTATATACATATGATCATGCCCTTAATGTTCAAGCATAAACTCTTGTAAAACAAAGTTTTCAAACAAAAGGATCTGTCATTATTTTAAATGCAATTGCTGCAAGTGGTGAATTTTCATCAACTTTAATTTCTTCAGTTATTTCTGCATCATCTGGATCCATTACTGTAATAATTCAATTATTTACATCAACTGGGCTTGGAAGATAATCACAAGCAGCATCTATCATAAGTTGTACTCATACATTTTGTAGAGCAGATCAACAAAGTACTGCATATAATTCATTTGCACAAACTCATTTTCTTAATCATTTTTTTATTTCTTCTATTGATAAATCTCATGTTTCAAAGTATTTCTCCATTAAAGAATCATCAAGTGAAGCAACTTTTTCTATCAATTCAGCTCTCATTTCTTTTGCTTTATCTAACATATCTGCTGGTACATCTATTTCAGTTACTTTTTCTCAACTATTTCATTCAAATATATATGCTTTCATTGTTACTAAATCTATAATTCATGTGAATTCTGATTCTGCTCAAATAGGCAATTGAATTGCTACTGCTTTATCTCATGATAATCTTTTTCTTATTGACTCAAGGGTCATATAAAAATCAGCTCATGTCTTATCCATTTTATTTACAAAAGCTATTCTTGGAACATTGTATCTATCTGATTGTTTCCATACAGTTTCAGATTGAGGTTCTACTCATTGAGATCCATCAAATACAGCAACTCAACCATCTAATACTCTAAGTGATCTTTCTACTTCGATAGTAAAGTCAACATGTCATGGAGTGTCAATTATGTTTATTTGCATATCTTTCCAAAATGCTGTAGTAGCAGCTGAAGTAATAGTTATACCTCTTTCCCTTTCTTGTTCCATCCAGTCCATAGTAGCAGCTCAATCATGAACTTCACCTATTTTATGAGTTTTTCAAGTATAGAAAAGTATTCTTTCTGTTGTTGTTGTTTTTCAAGCATCTATATGAGCTATAATTCATATATTTCTAACCTTATTTAAAGGATATTTTTTCTCAGACATATAAAATAAATTTAAATAACTAAAAATAAATCTGATAGAAACACCCATCAAATTTAATCACAAAATATTTTATAGAAAAGCAAGAGAAAGTCAAAAAGTTTTTGAAATTTGAATCATAAACTGACAAAAACAAAAATTTATTATTTACTCATTATCTTTGTATATCACTTACTTATATAAAAATAATCTAGAAAATTACTTGAAATACAATTTATCAACAATTTTTTTGTTATCTTATAAGCTTT
>JAQUWS010000070.1 GCA_028692735.1 Candidatus Altimarinota bacterium | reverse complement strand
TATCAATTATCATAGAAAAAACTTCTTTATCAGTAGATAACTTTTTTATTATTTCTATTTCATTCATAGTTTTAAATTAATCTTTTCTAACTATTACGAATTATACAAAAATTTCTTTCAAAAAAAACTTTTTTAAAAATTTGAAAGAAAAGTATAATAATTTCGTAGTAACTAAATAAACACATTTATTTATTAATTTTTTTATTATGCAGAAAAAAATATTTTTACTAGTTATGGCATCTTTATTATTATTTTCATGTTCAAGTTCAGTTGATAATACATGAAGTTCAAATGTAAACATAGATACAAATAATGAAGAAACAAATTCAGACTTAACTTTGACTCAACCTGATAGAAAAATGGATTTATATTGAAAGATAACTTGAATAGAATGAAATGAAATTACAATTTTAGAATCAGATACATTAAAAGATCCTACTTTTAATATGACTTCAGAAGAAAAGAAAAAATATATGCAATCTCTTGATGAAACAGCCAGAACAGAACTAAAAGAACAGATTAATTCATCTACTTTATGAGAAAAAAAAGTTATAGTACCTGTTTGAATTCCTATAATTAAAAAAACAGCGACTTGACCTGATTCTCCTAGTATTGAAGCAAGTATTGCAGATTTTAAAGTATGACAATATGTTTCAGTTTGGATGGATACTACAATTGAAGATAGAGAAGTAGCAGAATTTGTAAAAATAGCTTTTACTCAATAATTTTTTCATATGTCATTAGCTCAGGAAATTAAAAATAATTCAAAACAAACAACAACAAGAAAAATTATTTTTTTTATATTTTTTTTATTGATATGATACTTTTTTTATCAGTATTTCTTCTCTAATACAAATAAATCTGCTGATATAGCAAAAGAATTGAAAACCTATTCAGTAAAAAACTGAGATTTAAAAACTTATATAGAGTGAGATTGAAAGGTTTTTATTGAAAATGAAATAAACTTAGATTTTATTGAACAATGAATAATTGATAAAATATATAAAAAAGAATGAGATTATGTAAAAAAATGAGATTTAATAGCTATTTTATCAAGTGACTATTTTGATATAGCTGTAGATAAAGCTGAATTAGCATTAAGAACTGCAAAAGCTAATTATGAAATAAAAAATAGATGATGAACGATAAGTGAAGTAAATATTTCACAAAGACAGCTAGACTCAAGTATTGTTTGACTTGATTCTACAAAATCTCAAGCTCAAATAGATTTAAAAAACGCTCAATTGGATTATTCATGACAAGATATAAGTCTAAAAAATATTGAATCTCAGGCAAAAATAGATGAACTTACTTCAGAAAGTCTAGTTAAAAATGCACAAATAGATTTAGATAACAAAAAAAATGATTTAGAATTAACTACAACTCAAGAAAAAGAAAAGTATAAAAATATACAAGATTCATTGATTATGGAAATATGACAATTGATTACACAAATTGAAAAAAATTTATTTCAACTAGATTTATTATTATGAGTAAGCAAAGAAAATAAAGATCAAAATGATAACTATGAGAAGTATCTCTCAGCAAAAAATACAAATATAAAAAGTTTAGCAATAGAAAATTATACTTTAGCAAAAAAAGATTTTGATACTTTTTATTCTACATGGAAAGAAAATAGACAAAACCTAGATTATGATAAACTAAATACTTATGCACAATCATTAAAAGAAGTAGCTTGATTAACAAATAAATCATTAAATTATACAATTGAATCTTTAAAATATTCTGTTGAATCTACTCCATATTTCACTCAAGATATAATAAATAATTATATATCAGATTTTGAAAAATATCTTGAAGATTTAAAAGATGATAATGCCTCATTTTCTCAAAAAATAATGGATTTACAAGAGGCAAAAACAAGTATGGATTATAAAATAAAATCTTTAGAAAATGAAGTAGTTACATATGAACAAAAATATGAATTAGCAAAAAATAATTTAGAAAAGACAATTTTAAAAAATAAATCTGATATTTCACTAGCCACTCAAAAACTAGAACAGTCAAAAACAAATATTGATAATGTAGAAATAAAAAATAACCTATTGATATCAAATAATCAAGCACAAGTTGAAATATCAAAAAGTTTATTAGATGGTAAAACTGAAGTAGACCAAATTGACTTAGAACCATATTATTTAGCAATACTAACAGCTCAAAAAAATCTAGATGAAGCTATAAAAAAAAGACAAGATATAAAAATAATTAGTCCTATAGACTGAAAAATTACAAACATAGAATGAAAAGTCTGAGAGGCAACAAATTCTTTAAAAAATGCATTTGTAACAATTATATGAGCAAATGAATTTGTAGTTGAGGCATATATCGAAGAAAGTGATATTGTGAAAATAAAAAATAACCAACAAGTATATATAAGTTTTGATTCTATAGATTGATTAAATCTAACTTGAACTGTATTATATGTAAATGATAAATGATATATTGATACTAATGGTTTAGTATCATATAAAACTCAAATACTTTTTAATACAGACAATAAAATAATTAAAGATGGTATGTCTGTAACCCTACAATTTGTTACAAAAGAAATGAATAATGTAATAATAATACCAGTAGAAGCAGTTAGATCAATCAATAAAAAACCAAATATTTTACTTGAAACAAAAGAATACAAACAAGTAACAACTTGATTTACTGATTGAAAAATGGTTGAAATAATTAGTTGATTAAATAATTGAGATAAAATTTTATATTAAGGATTTTTTCGTAATAATAGAAATTTAAAAACTATGCAACAAAATAATTTAATAGAATTGATAGATGTAAAAAAATCATATTTTTTAACAAATTGAGTTGAAATAAAAGTATTGAAATGAATTGACCTAAAAATCAAAAAATGAGAGTTTATTTCTTTGATGTGAGAAAGTTGAAGTGGAAAATCAACTCTGTTAAATATAATTGGTTTTTTACATTATCTAACAGAATGAAAATATATATTTAATAAAGAAGATGTATCTCATCTAAATAGTGATAATATACTTTCATATATTAGGAATAGGAAAATTTGATTTATATTTCAACAATTCCACTTAATTCCCAAATTAACTGCTTTAGAAAATGTAATATTACCTTCAATATATTTAGAAGAAACAAAAACTCAAAAAACAAATAAAGCCATAGATTTGTTAAATAAAGTATGATTATGAGAAAAAATTAATTCAAAACCATGAGAATTATCAGGATGACAGCAACAAAGAGTTTCTATTGCTAGAGCTCTTATGAATACCCCCGAAATTATTTTGGCTGATGAACCAACTTGAGCACTTGACTCTACAACATCTATTGAAATAATGCAATTAATGAAAGAATTAAATAAATTATGAAAAACAATAATTATGGTTACACATACTCCACTTGTTGCAAGATATTCAGATAGAATTATATTATTAAAAGACTGAATTGTAATTGATTGTGATTATAAATTAAAAGAATAAAAATGTTTCAAATATTAAAAATAGCTTTAAAATCACTTTATAATAATAAATTAAGGAGTTTTTTAAGTTCTCTTTGAATTATTATAGGCGTTTCTACAATAGTTCTAGTTATAGCAATATGATTATGAGCACAAAAATCAATAGAAGAACAATATGCAAATTTAGCAGTAACATCAATTTTAATTAACCCAGTTTCAACAGAGTTAAAAAAATCAAAAATGGATATAGAAGACTTAAAAACTATAAAAGATAAATCAAGTTATATAAGTGAATCTACTTCTATATCACAATCAAAAATGTTGATATCAGATTCCTCAAATTCTCTATCTTTAAATATACTTTGAGTTTGAGAAGATTTCTTAAAAATATCAAGTTTACAAATACAAACTGGAAGATTTTTTGAATGAACACAATTTGAAGATAAATCTAAATATGCAGTTTTATGAGATTGAGCAGCGTTAGATTTTTTTTGAACTACCGAAGATATAATATGAAAAACTATAAATATATGAAAGAAAAAACTAGAAATAATAGGTATATTTAAAAAATCATGAACTGCTTTATGACCAATTACATATGATGATACAGTTTTTTTACCATATAAGACAGCAGAACAAATCACCTGAGATACATCATTAACAAGGTTAGTTGTTCTAGCAAAAAGTATTAACGATATAGATTTAGCTATTAAAGAATTATGAACAATTCTTAGAGAATCACACAAACTTAATTCAAGTGATAGTGATGATTTTAGGATAGTAGATCAATGATCAAAAGTTATAGCAGCAAAACAATCAGCAAGTACTATGACTATATTATTGACTTGAGTGGCAATAATTGTTTTAGTTGTTTCATGAATATGAATAATGAATGTTATGTTTGCTTGAGTTGCAGAAAGAATAAAAGAAATTTGAATTTATAAATCTATTTGAATCAGAAGAAATGATATTTTAAATATATTTTTGTTTGAATCAGTTATTCTTAGTATTGGAGGAGGTATTATATGAGTTATATTATGAAAAATAGTAATAATACTTATTAATTATTTGAATATAATAGATATGTTGCCAACAGTTGTTTGAAACATTATTGCATTTTGTTTTGCCGTTTTTGTATGAATATTTTTTTGATATTATCCTGCATACAAAGCAAGTAAAATGGATCCAGTAGATGCACTCAGAAATTAAAAAACAAAAAAATGAAAGAAAATTTTTTTGAAATCGTAATAGCAAATGAAAACAAAAAAAATAAATAAGTTTTCAAAAAAATTTATATTTATAATAATTATAAAAATTATGAAAAAAACAAT
This sequence comes from Candidatus Altimarinota bacterium, assembly GCA_028692735.1. Lineage (GTDB taxonomy): Bacteria > Patescibacteriota > Gracilibacteria > BD1-5 > UBA6164 > Altimarinus. Next base: position 106 of record JAQUWS010000070.1, on the reverse strand, counting down.
TATAATAGGTTCTGCAATTGCAGTACTATGAGTTTTATTTTTATCATCTACTTACGCTGCAGGATGATATGGAAGAAATACCAATTCTTATGCTTGAAAAAACACA
>JAQUWS010000019.1:21835-24414 GCA_028692735.1 Candidatus Altimarinota bacterium | reverse complement strand
AAAAAATTATTGAAAAAGCAACAAATTCTATAATAAACTGATGAAGAAGAGATGAAATAAGTAATTTTATTTTATATTTAATTAAATTTTCGATTAACTCATGATTAGAAGATTTTGCTATGTACATCTATAAAAGTTTACAAAAAGTAGAAAGTAGTAAATTAAAAAACGCATGCATTTATCACATAATGAAATCAACAAAAAAACAAAATAAAGTTAATCCATGATACCTAGCTTTTAATAATTTATGAATACAGGAAGAAGACAATTTTACCACTGATGAAAAAATAGATTACTATAACATTAGAAGTGATCTAAGCCATAAATTATGAAAAGAAGATGAATACGAAATTAACAAAGAGAAAATTTTTGAACTTTTAAATAGTTCAGAAAACAAAACCAAATCAATTAGATTATGGTGCAAAAACATAGTCAAATATTGTTTAAGAACATGACATTCTACAAGATTTACTCCTAAAAGTAATTGAGATAAAAAAACTTACTCATCAGAAAATATAACTCCAATTTTTGTAGAGTTGAAAGATATATTAAATTCATCAATGTGACAAAATGAAAAAATAAGAAGAAGAGTTATTTTTACTATTATTGAATTATGAATTATAGAAGCAAATGAGATAATAAAAATAGAAGATTTTAAAAGTTGATCAATACCAAATAGAGTCCAATTGATGTATATGAACAAACTTGTTAAAAAGTGATTAATTACAAACAATACAATGCATTTTTTATGAAAAAATAAAGATAAACATATCTCAAATCTGGTAAAATTACTAACTAATTACCAAAACATATATAATGTAATAATAGAAAATATACACAAATATAATGAATGAATTTCAAGACAAATTGAGAGAATAAAGGATGATTATATATACAGATATATACGAAATAATGAAGAACTAAATGCAGATAATTTTCAAGTAAGCACAGAAGTTATAAATAAAACTCTAGAACTTAAAAAAAAGTTATTCAAAGTTTCAAGTTGGAGAAAATTATTTAAAGTTTTAAGAATTTTTGAATGACAAAGCATAAATTATGAAGTTTATACAAATAATTTCCATGATATAACTACACATAAAAAATGACCTTTATTTTGATATTTTATGTGTGTTATAAGATGAAATTGGAGAATAGATTTAAGTGATTTTCCAATCAATAAAGACAATTTTTTAAACTATATGAAAGACAATGAAACTTTGATTGAATTTGAAAAAGATAAAGGTATAAAATGGGAAAAAACAAAACCATGGACAAAAAAATGGTTTTTAGAAGATGAAAAAAGATTACTATATCTTGATTGAGATAAACTAAAAACTTTTGAAAAATTCTGAAGCATAATAGCTATTTGAATTATAGAATGAATAAAAGATGTAGGATCAATTAAAAAATTTTATGAGTATATCTTTCAAAACATTAGTTATGAGAAAAATAGAACATCTATTTTACAATTATGAGAACTGTTTAATCTTATATTAAAACAATGAGATTATAAAATATTTGAAGAGCTAATAAATGAGAAAAATAATATTTGAGAGGATTTTAAAAAATTTATAGAAACAAACAAGATATCTGATAAATGAAGAACTATTCTTACTTTAATGATTTCAAAAGAAATTAAAGAAAGTTTTTCAATATGGAACGATACAAAATGAGAAGAAAAAGTTGATTATATAAAAATTGAAGAACTAATAAAAAGAGTACATTCAAAACTTAAACTATATCAAAAAGAAATAAATAAGTATAACAACTTTCCTATAAAAATATCAATTTGAATTGAATATGAAGTAACAAGCTCAATTGCAAGATGATATCATGAAAGAATTTGAAGTGATTACAAAAACGATATAACAACCATATCAGAATATGCTTGAATTTCAAATTGAACTGATGCCATTCATGAAATAGCAACATCACCAACAGATAATCCTATGTTGCTAATTTTAGAATTGAAATTATTAGATGACCTAGATTTTCTTGATTTAAATTTCAAACATACAGACTATGAAAAATGATCAAGATGAATTCATATAACTTTATGATGAGAAAAGTGAATAAAACTAGATTTTGATACAAATTTTATACAAAACATACTTATAGCAAGTAATTTATGATGATTAAATGCATGAAATGAAATAAAAACAGTTAATAAACATTGAAAGATAAGAGAAAAGTGATGAGACTGTAAAGCTGTATTTACAAAAGAAAAAACAGAATGTGTCGAATTTAGAAGTTTAGGAATTGACAAAAAAGAACAACTTGAAAGATTAATTATTTCAATTTTCAACCTTTGTAGAGCTAAGCATGCAAATGATACATTTTGAGCAATTGCAATAAATGATGAAAAAAAAGTTAAAGCAATGGAATTATTTAGCTTATTAAAAAAAGATATTGAACTAATTATAGAAAATCACAACAAAAATTTCTTAGTAAATGAAACAAAAGATGACAAAAATAGTCAATGATTAAGCAATCTTATAAATATAGTAACAAGCACAAGTCCTTTAATTTCATTATTAAAAAATTCTAATATAGATATACATTATCTAAGAAACCTTCAT
>JAQUWS010000019.1:3132-21735 GCA_028692735.1 Candidatus Altimarinota bacterium | reverse complement strand
GAAAATTTATAAAAAATTTCATACAACTTGAAAAAAAATATTTTATGAATATATTTATTTAATACTTTACAAGTTAATTAAATAAATAAAATGAGTAAACATGACCACAAAAAACACCACGATGAGGAAGTAATAAAAGATACAAAAGACAAAGTTAAAGAAAACATTCCTGATAATGAAAAAGATATAATAGAAGAATTAAACAAATGAATTGAAGAAACAAAAGAAGCAAAAGAGAAAGAGGATAAAAGTGATGACCTAACGAAATTAAAAGAAGCTTTTGCTAGACAACAAGCAGATTATGATAATTTCAAAAAAAGAGTTGAAAGAGATAAAGAAGATATGATGTTTTTTCTTAAATCAGATATACTAAAAAAAGTATTACCAAGAATTGATGACATGCAAAGAATCATAGAACAAACACCTAAAGAGCAAAAAAATAATCCAATATATACTTGAATCCTCGCAATAGAAAAAAAACTTACACAAGACCTAGAAAAAATGTGAGTAATTGTTTTTAATTCAAAATGAGAAAAAATAGATCCAGACAAACACGAAGTTATGACTCAAATTCCTTGAGAAGACTGAATTATAATAGAAGAATTTGAAAAATGATACATGATAGGAAACAGAGTCCTAAGAGTGGCAAAAGTAGTAGTTTGACAAGGATAGATTAAATTACATTAAAAAACTTTATTTTATACAAAAATAGTGATATAATAAAAATGAATTTAAGAAAAAACTTTTATTCATTTAATAAATAATCACTATTTTTTATGAATTACAAAACAAAGAAAACAACTGAAAGAAAAAATGAGTATCAAAATGAAGAAAATACAAAAAGATTAAATTGAATATATAGAGAAGGGAAATGACCTTTCTGATTTGTAGATAGTATTGACAAAGACTGAATAAAAACAACTTATTATGTATTTTACACAAATAGACTTGATGCACTACAATGAGATGAAGTTGACTATACAACAAAAGAATTTAAATGAAGAAAAGAAGCAGTAATCAAAAAAGTCATAAAAAGAGCAGATAATGTTATCACATGAAATTTTCAAATAGGAAAAGAATATGATAAAAAGAAGAATAAATGATATTGATTTGTAATTCTAGATAACCCCTACTTTAAAAAAGATGTTTTTATAGCATGAAAAAATCTTAGTTGATTAGAAAATTGAGATAAAGTTGCATTAAAAATAACAAAATGGTGATGAAAAAATCCAGAATGAACAATAATAGATAAAATCTGAAAAAACTGAGAAAAATATGTTGATGTAATGGCTATGGCATATCAATGATGAGCACATCCAAAGTTTCCAAATAAACTTATAGATACCTTGAAAAATATGCCTAAAAAAATTGAAGAAAAAGATATCATATGAAGAAAAGATCTTAGAAAAATCTTTACCTATACTATTGATCCTGATGATGCAAAAGATTTTGATGATGCTATAAGTATAGAAAAACTTGATAATTGAAATTATAAACTATGGGTGCATATAGCTGATGTTACATATTATGTTACAGAAGATAGTGAATTAGATAAAGAAGCAAAACTTAGATGAACAAGTATCTATTTTGTAGATAGAGTAATTCCTATGCTACCTGAAATACTCTCAAACGAATTATGTAGTCTAAATCCATTTGAAGATAAACTTACTATGACTTGTGAAATGGAAATAGATCAAAATTGAAAAGTAATAAATAGTGAAGTATATGAAAGTGTAATAAAATCAGATTTTAGAATGAGTTATAGAATCGTTGAAGATATCAAAAATCTATGATTTAAAGATTGGAGTTTAGATAACTTAATTGTAAAAAATGACAGATATACTCAAAAAGATGCAAATATTTTATTTGATAAACTTAAGCTTAGTTATGAGCTTAAAGATATATTATATAACTATAAAAAGAATAATTCTTATATTGAATTTAACCTTATAGAAACAAAAATATATGTAGATAAAAACTGATTTCCAACTGAAATTTTAGAATATCCAAAATATGAAGCAAATAAAGTAATAGAATTTTTTATGATTTTAGCAAACGAAGAAGTTGCAAAAATACATTCTAAAATTCCATTTTTATATAGAATTCATCCTGAACCTGAAATAGAAGATATAGATAGAGTTAAATATGCACTGAAATCAATTTGAATAGAATACAAAGACGATTTGACTGATATAATAGAAAAAATAAAATGACTCCCAGAAGAAACATATATATCAAAACTTATATTAAAGGCTATGACAAGAGCTATTTATTCACCAATAAATGAATGACATTACTGACTATGACTAAAATACTATAGCCATTTTACATCACCAATTAGAAGGTATCCAGATTTACAAATACATAGAATAATAAAAGAAAAAAACAATTGAAAACTCACAAAAAATAGACTTGAACATTACAAAAATATACTTCCATATGTTGCAAGTTTATCAAGTCAACAAGAAAAAACAGCAGAGGATATAGAACATAAAATTGACGATTATCTAAAAGCAAGGTATATGCTTGATAAGATATGACAAGAATTTGAATGACACATATCTTGAGTTATTGAAAGATGATTTTTCGTTCAATTAGAAAACACAGTAGAATGATTTGTTGATTTATACTCAAATAATAGAAAAGATATAAAAAAACCACAAACAAAATGACAAAATAGGGAAAAATTAGAATTTGATGATATGCTACTTGAAATTAGAAATCCATTTACAAAAGAAAGATATAGACTTTGAGATAAATTAAAGGTAAGATTAACAAATGTAGATGAACAGTTCTCAAAAATTGATTTTGAACTAGTAAAATAATAATTTATATAAAAAAGCTCTTTAAAAAAAGAGCTTTTTTTGATTTATTAAACAAAAAATGCTAAAATAATATAAATATATATTAATTACTTATAAATTATGAGTGAAACACTAAAACCTACAGATATACAAGAAAGCCAACAAACAAGAGAGTTAAAAGAGAAAAGACAGGAAACTGATATAAAAAAATACCAAAATTCTGAAGAAAAAATTCCTCAGATACAGGAATCTGAAAAAAAAGATAAAGAATTAGAAAAAAAATTACCAAGTATAACAAATAAAGAATTTTTAAGCATAAATAAAAACAATAGACTTGAATATATAACAAAACCTGAGATAAATGCATCAAAATTGGAAAAATGAACAAATCTTACATTTAATTTCACTTTTATTGATCAAAATACAGCAAAAGAAGTTTACAATAAAGAATTGTATTTAAAGACTACTGCAGGACAAGTACTTCCTCAAGAAATAAAAGAAGTAAAATACTGAGATGAAGTTTATTATAGAAATCAACTATGATGAGAATTCTTTACAAAAGACCATAAAAGATTAGTTATTCACGATTGAACAACAATTGAAATATGAGAAAAAAGAACAAAAGAAGAAATAGATAAAATAAGTAAAGAAAATCAAAATAAAATAACTGAATATGAAAAACAAAATCCAAACTCAAATAAAACAATTATAGAAGAAGCAATAAACAGATGAATTGATCCAAAAACTGCAAGTCAACTATTTGAAGAACTAGCAAAAGAAACACCGGAAAATATGTTAAAACAAATAATAGAAGATGCTTTTACTGAATATGACAGAATAAGATGAGCATACAATTATGAACCAAATAGCCAAGAATTAATAATAACTCTTTTGATTCAGTTTTCAAAAAACTGGAAAGAAGATGGTAAAAAATTAGGAATTCCTGAAGAAAAAATAAAAAAAGCAGAAGAAAATTGAGATTATAACATGAGACTGAAAACAAATGAAATAAAAAATAAAGATAGTTTACCGAATTGAGATTATCTAAAATGAAATGAATTACTAAATAATATTGATTTTTCTAATAAACTAAATGAAGTATGTAAAAATATCTGAGCAAATAAAGAAGATATGATAAAAATGATGATGGCAGAATCGACATTAGATCCAAGAATAGTAAATTCAACATCACAAGCAACATGATTAATACAATTTATGCCAAAAACTGCAATATGATTATGAACATCTGTATGAAAAATTAGAGCAATGAGTTGAGTTGAACAATTAGATTATGTAGAAAAATATTTTAAATCAAATAGTAAATGAATAGCACTTGACTCTCTTGAAAAACTTTATCAAGTAGTTTTTTACCCAGCCTCATTATGAAAAGGAAAAGAATATGTTTTTGGAGGGCAACAAGTAGCTGCACAAAATAAATGAATTGCTAAATTTTCAAACAGAGAAGACTGATTAATTGATTGATATGCTTTTTCAAAATATGTACAAAATCACGTAAAACATATTAACATATGATAAAAATATAATTAAAAAAAATTTAACTTTTTTGTAAAAATCATTAAAATATAAAAAAGTTTTATTTTTTTTATAAGCCATTATATGAAAAAAACTATATTATCTATATTTCTAATTATATGCTCTATTATAGGTTGATGAATTTGAACGATATTGGTAGTAAAATATCTACCTGAATATATAAATCTTAAACCTGAAGTTATTAAAGAAGAAACAACTAAAACAGAAAAATTCACAAGTGTACTTAGCTTACAAACAGATATAACAAAAATCGTAAAAGATATATCGCCATCAATAGTAAGTATTATAATAAAAAAAGATTTAACAGTATACAGACAAGACCCATTTTGATTCTTTCAAACTCCAGTATGAACTGTAAAAAGCAAAGTTTGATGATGAACATGATTTTTTATAACAAAAGACTGAAAAATAATCACAAATAAACACGTAGTTTCAGACTCTACTGCAAACTATACAGTGATTACAAATGACTGAAGTGAATATGACGCAGAAATAGTAGCAATAGATCCAGTTACAGATTTAGCAATACTACAAATATCAATTGATAAAGCATATGAACCACTAGAAATTGTAAGTGAAAATGATGAGATTAACATATGACAGTTTGTTATAGCAACATGAAACGCATTAGCAGAATATCAAAACTCAGTATCACTGTGAGTTATAAGTTGAAAAAACAGAACTATATCTAATGATACAATAAAACTTTCATGACTTATTCAAACTGATGCAGCTATCAATCCATGAAACAGTTGATGACCACTTGTAAACTTAGATTGAAAAGTAATATGAATAAATACAGCAATAGTATCTTGAGCAGAATGATTATGATTTTCTATTCCATTAACTGATTCAAGAATTACATATATGCTTAAATCAATTGAAAAATATTGATCAATTAAAAAACCTTTTATCTGAATAAACTACATAACAAATACTCCTTGAATACAAAAACAATTATGACTTAAAGTTAATTATTGAGCTTATATACCAGAAAAAGATTGATCTATAGTTAGCTGAAGTAGTGCGGAAACAAGTGGTCTTGAACTATGAGATATAATTCTTGAAGCTGACTGAAAAAAAATAAGTCTAGATAACAATCTTTCATCAATTTTACAAACAAAGATTCCATGATATACTATGAAACTTAAAGTATTAAAGAAAAATTGAGAAGAAAAAGAGATTGATATCACTTTATGAGAAAGTTAAAATATCTAATAAAATATATAATCACAAATTTTACAAAAAGAATATAGAGTAGAAAAAAATCTATTCTATATTCTATATTCTATATTCTATATTCTATTTCATGTGGATCATAAGATTTCATAAACTACAAACAAAAGATTACAATTATATAAACAGAAAATTGAAAAAATGCTGATTTTATTCAAGAAAACATTCACCAATCTTATTTATAAAAGCAATTTCATACAATATTATTGAAAAAAAATCATGGAGAAATATATCACAAAAAATAGGAATAAATCATATAATTTTATATAAATTCTACACAAATCATATAAAAACTCTTGAAATAAATGAAATCTTTCACTACCTTATAGACACAAGAATAATTGCATTCATATGAGAAAAAAAGAGTTTTAATTTAGAAGAAATAGATAACACTACAAATTTTTTACAATTGACAAAAAAAGAATTAGAGAGTATATTTAAATCACTAAAATAAATTATACTAAAATATTTAATTTTAGTGATTTAATATATAAAAATAATTATTATGTGTTGAATATTCGCTTATAACTGAGAAAAAGATTCTATACCATTTCTTATAGAATGACTTAAAAATCTTGAATATAGATGATACGATAGTGCATGAATTGTATGACTAAGTGAAAAATGAAATATATATTTAGAAAAAGCAGTATGAAAAGTATCAAATTTAGCAACAAAAGTTGAGCTTGCAAAAAGAAATGAAATATATAATGTTTGAATAGCACATACAAGATGGGCAACACACTGATGAGTTACCGAAGAAAACGCTCATCCACATTATAGTGAAAATAAAAGATTCTATATTGTACACAACTGAATAATTGAAAATTATAAAGAACTAAGAAAAAAATTAGAAAAAAAATATAAATTTTACTCAGATACAGACAGTGAAGTTGTAGCAAAACTACTAGAAGAATTTTATGATTGAAAACTACTTACTACAATACAAAAAGTATCTAAAATTATCATATGAGCATATGCATTAGCAATTATTGATAAAAATGAACCAAATACTCTAGTTTGAACAAAACTATGAAGTCCAATGATAATTTGAATACAAGAAAAAGATATATTCCTAGCAAGCGACATAAATGCACTTTCTTGAGTAGCATCGGAATTTGTACAAATGGAAGATAATGAAATAGTTATAATAAAAGAATGAAAATATACAATTTTTTCATCAAATTATACAACTTCAGATAATTTAAGTAAAATATCAAGAAATAGTGAAAAAATAGAAAAAAACTTTAAAAAAGCAGAAAAAGGGAAGTTTGAAACATTTACAGAAAAAGAAATTTTTGAAATCCCTGAAGTCATAGAAAATGTATTTAAATGAAGAATCAACTTTGATACAAGAACAATCCATAATGAAACACTTCAAGAATTAAATGAACATGATATAGAAAGAATAGAAATTATAGCATCATGATCAAGTTACTTTGCATGATATGTATGAACTTATTGGTTTAGAGAGATAGCAGGAATTCCAGCAGAAGCAAGAATAAGCAACGAATTTCTATATGATAGATTTTTACCAGATCCAAAAACACTATATATATTTATGTCACAATCATGAGAAACTGCAGATGTAAGAGAGTGTCTAAAAATGGTTAAATCTAAATGATGTCTAACATTTTGAATAGTTAATGTAGTATGAAGCACAATAGCTAGAATGTGTGATATGTGATTATTTTCACACGCTTGAACTGAAATATGAGTTGCATCAACAAAAAATATTATTTGACAACTATGAGTATTGATACTTCTTGCTGTTAGTATATGAAATAAAAAAGATTTACAATACACAAAATGAAGAGAAATAATATGAGAACTAGCAAAACTAAAAAAAATATTTGAAAAACAACTAGAAAAATCAAAAGAAATAAAACACTTAGCAAAAAAATATAGCAATACAAAAAGCCTATTTTACTTGTGAAGAAATTTACTTTATTGAGCAGCTATGGAATGAAGTCTCAAACTTAAAGAATTAAGTTATATTCACTCAGAAAGCTACTCAAGCTGAGAAATGAAACACTGACCTCTAGCATTAGTAAATAAAGATTTCTTATGTATATTTTTAAACCTAAAATGAGTTTTTCAAGAAAAAACTAATTCAAATATAAAAGAAGTAAAAGCTAGAAATTGAAAAGTGCTATGAATTATAACAAAGTGAGAATCAGACAAAGAATTATATGATGATACAATAGAAGTTCCAGAAGTAGATAAAATAATTAGTCCTTTTGTTTGTTTAATACCAATGTGGTTATTTGCATTACATACAGCCGTAGAATTATGAAGAGATGTAGATAAACCTCAAAATTTAGCAAAAAGTGTAACTGTTGAATAATAAAAAAATAAGATTGTTTTTAAAAACAATCTTATTTTTTTAAAGTGGTTTTCTGGCAATAATCTGGGGAGATCTAGGATATAAAATTGGAGTTTTTTCTTTTTTTCTAACAAACACCAAACTTCTAACCTGTCAAGCTAATTCATATTTTTTTTCATAAACTATTTCAGATTTCAGAGAAATTAACGATCTAGTTCAATCAACAATTTCTACTAAATTATCCATCTTATATGCAACAAAAATTCATCAAACTTTAAGTAAAGGAACAGCATACTCAAGCAATGTCGGAAAATATGCAGTAGCTCTTGACACTACATAATCAAAACTTTCTCTATTATTCTTATCTTGTCACAAATCTTCAAACCTTGAATGAATTGTCTCAACATTTGATAATCATAATAAAGAAGAAAAATCATCAACTGCTTTTAACTTTTTTTCAACTGAATCAATTCAATAATACTGAACTCACGATTCCATATTCTTTTGATATTTTGAATAAATTGCTAAAGGCAATAATGGAAATCATCATCAAGTTCATATATCAGCAACTTCTCACTGCAAATCAACATATTTTGTTAACATCAAACTATCTATAAAGTGTTTTTCTATTATAGATTTTTCATCCTTAAAACTAGACAAATTTATAAAAGAATTTTTTTCTTTAAATATTTTTAAAAACAACTCAAATTTAGCTAAAGCTTCATCTGTTAAATAAAAATTATTATGGAAAAAAAGTTCTTTAAGCATAATATAAAAGTTAATACTTAATAAATATAATAATAATCAATTTAAAAATAAATCAAAATATTTTTTATAAAAAAAATTAAATTATATTTTTTGTCAAGTTATATAATTTACTTTTTATAATTAAATATTATACAATAAAAAAAATATATGATATACTTGGAAATATAAAATAAAAAAATTTGATATGATAAGAAACAAAGAAACATATACAAATCCTGAACAAAATAAAAAATGAGATTGAGAAATAATAACTAGCACCATAAAATCAAAAACAAAAAAAATTTTAGATTTTCAATGAAAAAAAATTACATTTGAAAGAATAAATATAGATGAATTTATAGAAAACATACATATTTTCAGGAATTATTTTAAACAAAACTATATAACCAAAGATGATATAAATAATATTGTTTGACTAATAAAACAAATTCATAAATTCATTATGATAAAAACAGATGAAATTTTAAGTCTACCAAAATGAAAACTAAACAGTTTAAAAGATGATTACATGAGAATTCATGAAGAACTAGAAAAGATAAAAGAAAAAAATCCAGAATTAGCATATATAGATGATGTAATTAAAGAATTCAGAGAACATAATTACTACCTATTTGTCCCACCAAAAAGAAAAGAACTCCCTATAGTAATAAGTCCACAAAATACTATAAAAGCTATAATAAACGATTGAGATTTAATATCAGATGAAGAAAAGTTTACACCTATATTAATTGAAATAAAAGAGTTTTGTGGAAAAATAATAACATGAAAAGAAATAATAGAAAAACTTGATAGTTGGCAATTAAATCAACTAATATGAAGTTTTGATTATATACTAGAAGAAATAGAAATTGAGATAAATAAAAATAATCATATAAACCAATTACAAAAAAATAAAATATGAGTAGCAAAATTTCTACTCCAAAAAGCGAGAAAAAAATTAATCTTCGAAGTAGAAAAAAAAGAACTTCCAAAAAAAATTAAAAACCTGAAAATAGAAGTTATCAAATATAAATCCAAAAGTTTAGCAAAAAATAATGTTGAATTCTCTGAATTTCTACATAAATTTAGAACAATAAAACAATCAATAAAAAATTATCCTTGAATATTGAAAACGCTAGATAAAAAAAATATTGAATTACTAATAGATATTATTTCAATCATAATAAAACTATTTAATGAGATAATTAAAAGGAATATTTCTAATACTCAAATCATACTAAATAGTAAAAATAATATATTATACATACATGATATCATCAACGAAAATGAAGAATTATGGTCATTAAAATATGAAAGCGATTTATATGAATAATATCTTTTAAAAAACAAATTAACACAAAAAATATAAAAATGTCAATTTTTATATTTTTTAACGTTCTGTTAATACATAATAGATATAATTCAATAAATTTTTAAATATATAAACTATAAAAATATGAATTTTATATGAATAAATACTATAAAAAAATGATTAACTAGAAAAACAAATGCAAAAAGAGAATATGAAACAACCGATAAATGTAATGATATTATTAATAATATTTTTTTATGAATAAATTTTAATACAAACCAAAAATTTGATAACTTTATAGATAATATGGATAATTTTATAGAAATTCTTAGTAGAAATACAAATATAACAGAAGAAAATATAAATAATGCGGTATGATTAATTGAAGAAATGCAAAAATACATATACATACATAGAGATGAGTTTTTAAAACAATGAAAAAGATTAAACTCAATTAAAAATAGTTATATGAGAATTCATGATCATTTAAAAATTTTTGAAAAAAGAAGCTACTGAAATAAAAGTATCAATTCAAGTAAAATTGAAAAGCTCATTAAAGAATTTAAAGAAAACAACTATTATTTATTTATTCCACCAAATAGTAAAGAATTACCAAAAAATATAAATCCTTCTAATATAGTAAACAATATAATAAAAAACAAAGATATATTTAGTGATGAAAAAAAATGCTCATTTTTGCTTAAAGATATAAAATCTTTATGTAAAGTAATAATAAATAATGAAAATAATATTTTAGATAATTTAGATTCATGACAACTAAGTCAATTAAAATGAAGTATAGAATTTATTTTAGAAGAAATAAATAATTTTAATGAAGAAAACATCGACTTATCAAATTCTGATATCAATATAATGCATTCATACAAAATTTGAAACGGAGATTTCTTTTTAAAACAAGCTCAATCAAATGTAAACTTTGAAATAACAAAAAGAGAAATGCCAGTAAAAATTAGAGAATATACTAATATAATAAATGATTACACTCCTGAAATATTAATTAGTAATATTAATGATTTTTGAAACTTTAATGAAATGTTTAGAACTTTAAAAAATATGCTTATTGAAAATAAAGATATTCTTAAGATGTTTGAACAAAACACAATTGACGAATTAACAACGCTATTAACGCAAATCAAATATTTACTTGAATGAATATTAGAAAAAGAAAATAATCCAAAAATAATTAACTTTAATAGTGAAAAAAACAAAACACATCTTTTAAAAATTGCAGATGATAATTGACTAAAATTAGCTGCTTAGAATAAATCTTTTTTAAAAATATATCATTCTCATCTTATATTTTCAATCCAATAATCTAGTCAAAAAGGTTTCAATGATTTTTTTAATCTTAGTACTAAAATCCTTATATTTCTATATTTAAATTCATCTACATCATTCCAAAGTTTTTTTACTAAAAAATCCTCTTTAAGTAATTTTTCAGGAGAAGAAATAAAAATCAAAAGTAATTGTTTACTTTTTCTTGTTAAAGAAAGTTTTTCATCATTAAAATAAAATTCATTTCTACTTATACAATAATGTAAATCATAATATGATAAATTATCACTCGAAGAAAAAGAAAGAGAATGAAGATAAATATTAAACCATCTCATTATTCTAACCTCTATTTCTTTTAATCTAAAAGGTTTTATTATATAATCACTAGCTCATTCATCAAAAGCAAAATTTAGCCATTTTATATCAGAAAAAGAACTCATTACAACTATTGGAACTTTTTCATTTTTTTTTCTTATAATTTTAATTATATCTATTCAATTCTTATCAATATCTCTTTCCAATAAAATATCTACTAAAACAATATCAAATGAATCTATCAAGTGTAAATTTGATAAAAATTCTCTATAAGAACCATATACTGTTACTGAATTTAATAATATTTTTTTTTCAAACAATCTTTTTAAATTATAAGTCAATAACACATCATCATCAATAATCAAAATATCCATTAACTTGCACAATTATTAAATTAATGTATTATTTATATTGATAATTTTAAAAAAAGACAATTTTTTTTATTTTTTTATAATGGTAATTTTATCAAAAACTTAGCTCAACCTAATTTTTCAGATACTTCTGCCAAAATAAATCAATCATGTAATTCAACAATTCTCTTACAAAGGTACAATCCCATTCATAATCATATTGAAGATCATTTTCACGTTGTATATTTATCAAAAAATTTTGAGACATTAGTATACTCAAATTCAGTTCAATTATCATGAACTTCTAGATAAAAATAATCTCAATTCTTATAAGTAAGAACAATAACTTCTGGAGTAGAATTTCAATTAGATGAAAATTTTATAGCATTGTTTATTAAATTATTTACTACCTGAATAATTTGAACCTTATCTAAAGTAACAAATCGTATTTTATCATCAAATTCAAAAGTTATTTTTATATTTTCATTATTTTTTTTATACATTTCAACTTCAGAAAAAATTAAATCATTTATTTTTAATTTTTCTTTTAATAAAGAAATATTTCATATATCATACTTTTCAATAGAAAATATCCTATTTGCTAATTCTCATACATTTAAAAGTTGTTGATTAAGTAAATCCAATTCACCTTTTATATAAGAAGTTTTTATCTTAGAGTTATCATTTATATCATCAAGCAAACTATCAACTTGAAATATAGCAGATCAAATAGGTCATTTTATTTCATGAGAAATCAAAGAAATAAAATCTTTTTGTCTATTAAGTAAAGTATTATATTGCATAGTCTTATCATCAATCATCTTATCCAAATTTATATTCAAATCATTAATCCTATCATACATTCTTATATACTTTAAGTGACCAGATAAAAAATCTACAAAATCCCTCAATGCATCAACTTCATTTGAATAATAAGCATCATTTAATAATTTTTTTCATACATAAAACAATCAAACTAACTCAAAATTTTTATTTAAAATAGGGAACACTAGATAATAATCTTTTTTTATTTCCTTTAATATTTTCACTTTATCAAACTTATTACTGTTTTCTTCAATAAAAACTATATCATTTATAAAATAATTATTTAACTTTTCTTTTGAAAAAAATTTTCTTATTTCTCAATAATCACGATTTTCTTTATTACACAAAACTATTTCACATTTTACTTTAAAAGAATTATTAAATCTATTATACAAAAAAGAATTTAAATCATCAATAGAACTTATAAAAGGAATCTCATTTTTCAATTTTAAAACTTCCATAACAAAACTATTATTTCACTTTTTTCAAAGAAAAAATATTTTAAGATAATGAAAATAAATATTATATAAAATAAGACCAATTATATAGAATAATATTAATTCAGTATTTGAATCTACTAATGATTGATTCCAAATATGCAATATGTTTGTATCTAAATTATTAACATAATAAAAATATAGTTTATATAAAGAAAATGAAGATAACCAAGATAATAATATTGATGAAATATAAATTAGTAATATAGATATTCATAGCTTAAAATCCATATAATAATACCTATATATTGAATACCATGATAAAATAATAAAAGGTAAAAAAAATAAAAAAACCTCTTTTTGTAATATAAAAATTCAATTAACAGGAAGTATAACTAAAAATAAAACAGATAATAACAATAAAATAATAAAACCAAGTCATAACAATTGAAATCTTATTCTATTAATTGTCTTCAATGTTTTTAACTTAAAAACTACCAATAATACAAAAAAAGGGAAAACTAAAAAATATAAAAACTGATAAAAATAATAAAAAATTCAATATTTTTCATAGAAAACTAACGAGTTTGAATCCAATACCATATCTTCTACAACATATGGAGAAAACAATGAAAACAAAATAAAAAAACAAAAAAAATATATAATAAAAAAACTATTATACTTCTTATTATTTGATTTTTCATTATTAAAAGATAAAAAAAATATTAAAATACTATAAAAAGCAGGTATTGTCAATGAATAAAGTAATCTAGATAAGTATAATAACGCTACTCTATTATAAGTGAGAGAATAAGACAAAAAATATAAAAACAACCATAAAGATACCAAAACAATAAAAAACAAAAAAAACTTTCAACTTCAATTTTTTTTATATCTTTTATAAATAAGTTGTCACTCTAATAACAAAAAAAAAGATACAACCAAATATCATATAATATATATAAACATTTTTTATAATACTTAACATCCATTAATACCTAAAGTATAACACTTTTTTTATATTTCAAAAATTTTTTTAAAAATTCTTTTTCAGGTAATGATAATTGATTTCTATAATTTAATAACAAATCATCTGTTAAAAAAATATCTGAATTAAAATTAATATTATGATTTCATAATAATGAATTATCAAAAATTGATCCAATTCAAATTTTAGTTGATCAAAACAAAGTAGAAAATACATGAATTGAAGTTCACAACCTTAATTCAGAAATTCATACAAAATTACGTCATTTTTCATCTATAACATTTACAAATCTTTTTATTAAATACACAATCAATAAAAAATTTTTATATTTCTCCTCAATTCATACTGACGTACAATAAAAAAAGTCTAAAGGAAATTTCTTTCAAATCGTTTTTTCTATTAAATTTTTAATTTTTTCAAGTCAAATTGAATTATAATATCTCAAAAATTCTCTTCTATATATAACATCAATTGTATCAGTATATCAATCTATAAATCATCTTATTTCATTATATATATCCCTATAAACAACTAAATAGCTTTCACTTTTTGTATATCTTTCAACAATATCATTAATATAATCTTCTCAAAAGCAAAAACTAGTATCCTTACTACCACACTTTGGACAATTTATATTCTTTAAGTTTAATAATCTTTCAATATTAGAAACTGTTTCATTTTTTATACTAGTTGATAATTCAATAAAAACATCCTCTTTTGAAGATATTGATTCACATTTAGTACATTTAATATATTCTCAAAGTCAATCATCTCTAGCCCACATATCTCTCTCTATTTCATAAATTTTTTTTAAATCTTTATCACTAATTTCTTTTGTATTTATTGATGAAATACTACTTCATACTCACATATTTCTTATAATTAAATATAATGCTTTCTAAGATTCAATAAAGGGGTCTTACTAATAATATCTAATGCCTCTTTTTTGTAACAAGCTCTTAATACTTTAATTTCATTAGAATTAACTAATTTATCCGCTTTAATAAAATCAATAATTTTTGAAAACTTATCTAAGTACATATATACATATCAAAACTGATCATCTGTTAAAACATTAAATCACAAAACTTTTAACATAGAGTACAAATTACTATCATATCTAGTTTCAGTTACAATTGGTAAATCACTATTCTTTTGCCTTAATAAAAATAAATTTTTAAGTAATTCAAAGAAATTCGTTCATCATCTAAGATTCTTCGATAAATAAACATGTAACAAACACAAAATATCAGAATCAAGAGAAAAATAATTGGAAACCAAGTCAAATAAAGCTTCCGAATCTTGAGGTGATGAACGTGTGTTAAATTCAACCTGTAAAAGATCATCTATAGTTGTTTTTGTAATAACTCACAACCCTTCAACGTTTGAATTATCATTTATATAAGTAGCCAAACTTACATCTCACTTCACATATTCTTGACTCATAGACATAAATTCATCCTTTTCATACACATTCAAAGTATTATCTCAACATTCTTCACACTTAAAATTATCAATTAATGTAACATTTTTTACCCTATTTCTATATTCATCAACTGTTCAATATACATCTTCAATTGAATACAATGCTCAACATCTAGGATTATCACACTTCTTAAACTCATCAAATGGATGACTTCACCAACATTCTATTTCTGCATCTACAAAACTTGATAAATAATTATCAGGCATATCTCTAGCTTGCTCATAAGTTAACAATCGCATATTAAAAATTTGATATTTTAAACAAAAGTGTGTTATAATACATAATAGTTACAAAAGTGTTACATAAAAAAACAAATAATTTTTAAAACAATAAGTATGAATATAGCAATAATTGAAGATGATAAAATTTTTGCATCTAAAATAGCAAAAAAATTAGAAAGAAACAAATATACAACTTCAGTGTTTAATAGTTCAAAAAGCTTTTATGAATCAAAAAGAGATATAGAACCAGATCTATATCTAATGGATTTACAACTAAATGATGACACATGATTTAATATAATAAACCATATAAGAAACAACAATAAAGAATATACGCCTATAATAATTTTATCTTGATACAATGATACAGAAAGTAAAGTATATTGATTAGACCTTTGAGCAGATGATTATATAACAAAACCTGTACCCCCTGAAGAATTATTAGCAAGAATTAGAAGTGTATTAAGAAGACATAATAAACTTGAAAGTACAACAGAAATAAAAGTTTGAGAACTAATTTTTAATTTAATTAACAAAAAAGTTACAATTTGAGATAAAGAAGTACGGTTACCAAAAAAAGAAAACCAAATACTTGAATATTTTATAACAAATAAATGAAAAATTATTTCAAAAGAAACGTTAATAAAAAAAGTATGGTGACCAAATGATTTTTTATATATTACTGAAAATACAATAAATGCTACTATGTCAAAACTCAGAAAAAGATTATGAAATAACTTTAATTTAAAAACAAAGATATGACAATGATATATATTAGAAGACTAAAATAAAAAAAATTGCTTCAATGCATTTTTTTTATTTTCTTTCATATTTAGCTATAATTTGTCAATATCAAATTATATTATCTTTTATATAATTAAGTAATTCATCTTTATAAATTCATTCTGACAAATCAACTTTATCAATATTTAATGCATAAACTTTAAAAAAATATCTATGAACTCAATGTCATTTTGGAGGACATGGTCAATGCCAAAAAAGTTCATTAGAACTATTTTTTCATCTTTTAAATCAATAATAATTATCTATATTATCAGTAAACAAAGATAAACTTGTTTGTCATCTATTATCAATATCAAAAGCAACAAAATGAACCCAAGTTCATTTTGGAGCGTCAGGATCATCCACTATTAAAACAATACTTTTTGTTTCAATAGGTAATTTTTCTATAACAAATGAAGGAATCTTGTCATATCAATCACAAGTAAAATCACTTGAAATAAAAGAATTATCTTCAAAATTTGAAGAAGATATAAATAATTCTTGCATATTACTATGTTTTAAATAATAAAAAATAAACAAAAATAACAAGAAAACAACAAATATTACTAAAAATAAGATGTTCTTTTTATATTTCATATTTAAATTAATTACATTTATATATTATATAAAAAAAATATCAAAGTAAAAGTCAAAATATTAGTAAAATTAAACATTTTTTGATATAATATATATAATAATTAAAAAATAATTAAGTTAAATGAAAAGTAACGAAGTTTTAACAAAAGATAGATGAGATAATTCAATAAGCAAAGATATGTTCAGTATAAATAATAAAGTAGAAACATTTATTATAAATATCAAAACATATCGTAAATATTTAGAAAAAAACAACACTTCTGAAAGTATTGATGTGAATTTAATATTAAATTTAGTAAGCAATTTAAATAAGTATATTGGAAAAAATACAAAAAATTTAAGAACTCTTGAAGAAAAAGAATTATCAGAAGTAAAAAAGAATCTTGAAATCATTTATAGTAAAATAGAAACATTCAAAGAAAAAAACATAGATACAAAACAAATAAAAAAACTATTAAGAGATTTAAGGGAAAGTATTTACAACTTATATCTACCTGCAACAAGAAGAAGTATGCCAATAATAATAAGTGTAAAAAATTCAATTAATGAAATTATAGAAGATGGAGATGTTTTTAAAAGTAAAGAAAAAATAATGATGATATATAATAATGTAAGAGAGTTATGTGGTAAAGTAAGCAGTAAAGAAAACATAATAAGCAACATTGAACCAGCACAGCTCAATGAATTACTATGAAATATTGATTATATAACAAAAGAAACAAATAAACAAGAAATAGAAAATGATATTATGTTAAGAATATTACTATTTTTTCTATGAAAAATTAGAGAAAAAGTAACAAATGAAATTAAAAAGAGAGAATACATAAAAAAAATAATATCATACAAACCAAAATATTCACTATTTAATTATTCATCAGTAACAAAAGATTACACCACAAATTGAGAATTTATAAAATTTATTGAGGAAATTATAAGTGATATTGAAGAAAACAAAGATATAATTATCAATATAAATATTACGTATCTAAATGAAATAAGAGCAAAATTAAATGAATATGAAGATGTTCTAAGCAAATTAATTATTGAAAATCATAAAAATCCTGAAATATCAATAAAATATAAAACTCCACAACAACATATATTAAAATGCCTTGCAACTTTAAAAAATGAAATAAAAAAAATAAAAAATAAAATATAAAAATAATTAAACTTGTAAAAAATAAGTTATAAAATAAAATAGTAATATGTTTTACAAATAAATCAATTACTATAAATATGCTAAATACTATACTAACAAAACAGATACTTCATACTACTGACAATTACATAAAGTCTTTAGAAAAAGTATGAATAACAAAAGTAAGT
>JAQUWS010000019.1:0-3032 GCA_028692735.1 Candidatus Altimarinota bacterium | reverse complement strand
GTTTGAACATGAAAAACAGTAATTGCAATAATTGTTGCAATACATTCAATAATAGAAAGTAAAAAAGTATTAAAAGACTCAAGTATACAAGTTGCTATTATGGCACCAACTGAAATCCTAGCCAGACAACACTTTGAGTGAATACAAGAATTGTTATCATATTACAATTTAACATCAAACCTATTAGTATGAAGTACCACTAATAAACAAAAAGAAGAAATAAAATACTTACTTAAAACAGGGAATATAGACATAATCGTATGAACACACGCACTAATTCAAGAAGATGTATACTTCAAAAACCTATGATTTGCAGTTATAGATGAACAACATAGATTTTGAGTAAAACAAAGAGATATTTTAGAATCATGAATTTTAAATACATCTTGACTTTGTCCTCACGTTTTAAATATGACAGCAACTCCAATACCAAGAACTCTTGCACTAACTTTATACTGAGATCAAGATTTATCAGTTATAAAAGAATATCCAGCTTGAAGAAAATTAATACACACTAAAATAGCAAGAAATGATGAAGAGAGAAAACAAATTGAATTATTTGTAAGAAATGAAGTAGAAAAGGGGAGGCAAGTATTTTGGATATCGCCACTTGTAGAAGAATCAGAAAAAATAGATTTAGCAAATGCTATTTCTACATATGAATCACTTCAAGCAATTTATAATCCATTTAAAGTTTGATTACTTCATGGTAAAATGAAACCAAAAGAAAAAGATCAAATAATGAAAGAGTTCAGTGAAAACAAAATTTCAATCTTATCAAGTACTTCAGTAGTTGAAGTATGAGTCAATATACCAAATGCAACTATAATGTGTATAGAATGAGCTGAAAGATTTTGATTATCACAATTACATCAATTCAGATGAAGAGTCTGAAGATGACAACATCAATCATACTGCTATTTATTTCCTAGTAAATGAAACTATACTGATAGACTTAAGGCAATGGAAAGAACAAATAATTGATTTGAACTAGCTGAAATAGATTTAGAAATAAGAGGTCCCTGAGAAGTATATTGAGTTAGACAAAGCTGACTTCCTGATTTAAAAATTGCAGATTTAAGAGATTTATCACTTATCAGTCAAATCAGAGAAGATATAGAAGAACTATTTAAAAATAAAAATTAATTATTCTCATTTACATTAAAATAAAGATAATTATTCTCATAATTCTTAAGTAATAAATAATAAAAAATAATTCAAATAGTTGAAAATATAGAATCATAAACAATTTTTAAACATTTATGTAACAAAATCCAAGTTGACATATCAAAACTAGATTTCAAATTAGCCAACTCTGATTGAATTTTTACTAAATTACTTTTATTATTATAAATATCATAGATAATTGTATATAAAGAAGAATTATTATCCAAAAAGGAAAAAATTAATCAAGATAAAATTGAAGTTAAAACATAAAAAAACATAAGATTTAGAAATATATTTCAAACATTTCATCTAGTAACTATCAAGGATTTATCAAAATTTTCCTTTGAATAATTATCATTTTCTATAGCATGGATAATAGACAAAAAAGATCTTAATCATCTAAAGATAAAAAAATACAAGAATATAAATAATGTGAAAAATAAGACAAGACCTCATATCAGTTGATTGATAAATAATAAGATTAATCAAAAAATAAGCACCAAAAATGGAATTAAAAAAACATAATTAAAAATATACACATAAGTATTAAAAACTTTAAACAAATTTAAAAAACCATATTTTAAATTCATATTTATATCTAAAGTATTTATATTAGAATAATCATTTATGTTTCTAATAAAAGATATATAAAAAACTAGTTTTAAAAATATAACAGATATTGATATAAAAAAATAAATTATTCAAAAATATCATACATTTATATAAGAATTTGCATCAATTCAGGCTACAGAAGAAAAATTTACAAATTTAAATGCTAATGAAGTTAAATAATTTCAAAAAATAAATAAAATAATTCATGATACTATTAAAAATAATACATAATACAAAGAAATCCTATAACTTAAAAAAAATATTTTTATAGCTTGAAAAAATCTTCAAACAATAGTTTTTTGAATTTGAATCATAAAAAATAAATTAAATTTTTTGAATTAATAAATCAAACACCAATTTAAATTTTTCTGAAAAAAGATTATCTAGTTCAGAATTATTAAATTTAGATAAAACCCAATCAGATACATCATACTTATCATTAAAACCAATTCAAACCTTAATTCTATTCCATTTTTCTCAAAAAAAAGAAATTATACTTTTTACTCAATTATGTCATCAAGCAGATCAAGTATCTCTAAATCTTATTTTTCAAAAATCCATACTCATATCATCATAAACTATAATTATATCATTTAAATCTATCTTATAAAAATCTACTACTTTTTTAATTGATTCTCAAGATAAGTTCATATAAGTCAAAGGTTTTAATAATAAGACTTTTTCTCATTTTAAATTTCAAACAGATATACTTCATTTAAATTTAATTTCATCTTTAAAAGAAGTAAATTCATCATTATCAATAATCCAATCTAAAAATAAAAAACCTAAATTATGTCTTGTTTTTTCATACTCTTTTCAAGGATTTCAAAGTCAAACAATAAGTTTCATAATTTAATACTATATATAAAATTATACTTAATTATACAAAATAAATTGAGTTTTCAAGTTTGTTTTATTATATTTGTAAAATCAGATTAAATACTAAACTATAATAAAAAAAACTGCTTTTTTAAAAAATCAGTTTTTTTTTATTATTATTCAAATAAATCTTTCGTTACATCAATTTTATCTTTCAAATGCTTAATATTATCATCTCAAGAAACTATAATTTCTCTATCAATTTGTAATTTTTTTGTATTTATTTTTTTATCATAATCAAATTGATTAAGACAATATTTTATAGCATTAATTCTAGCTTTTTTCTTATTATCACTTTTTACAATTACCCAAGGACTAACTTTTGTATGAGTACTTTCAAAATTCTTATATTCAGCTAATGTATATTTATCCCA
>JAQUWS010000069.1 GCA_028692735.1 Candidatus Altimarinota bacterium | reverse complement strand
ATCTTTTGAATCTTGGTTTTTACTTAAATCTTTAAAAGTTTTTGCAAAAGATGTTTTCATTACTCAATTTGGAGCATAAATTGCAAAAGATTTTTTTGATGAAAAATCAAACACTGCTTCAAGTTTTTTAATTCAATAACAATTTTCTAAATTTAAAATAAGTTTTTGCATTTTATTTCTTAATTATAAACTAGATGAATACGGTAATGATTTAATATAATTTTCCATAAAATTCCAATCTGGTTCTCAATTATCATCTATTGGTATATATAATATAGTTTCTCATAACCTATCTTTGCTTAAAACTCTTCAATAACCGTATCTATATCTTTCTAAATCTAATAAAGTACAAAAATATAAAAATATATATTTGTTATAATTTTCAAAGTATTCAGATTTTGGCACTAATCCCTTAACTCTTGTAAAACAAGCACTTCTTTCAGGTTGGAAAAAAGCTTTTCATCATTCTCAAATAGATACAACTGAAATAAAATTTTCAAAAATTTTATCTTGTTCTGAAAATTCAATTTTCTCTTTTATTCAGTTATTTGTAGTTTGATTTTCCACAGAATTTATAAGTTCTCATCACCAATGTTTTGCATCATCTGGCTTTGGTTTATCTCATCAAGAATATATATCAAAAAACTTTTTTACTTCAAAATAATCACATTTTTTATTATTTAAATTTATATTCTCATTATTAATTGAATTTATAGATATTTCTTTAGATAATCAATTATTAAAAAGATAAATACAATATTCTTTTAGATTTCCAATAAAATTATTATTTTGAATTTGTGAAAAATCAGTTTTTAGATATGCTTCTGGACACCATTCTTTGATAGCTGAGACTTCAATATTTATACTTAAATTATCTACATTATCTCTATTAATAAAAGCATTTATCCAAGTTTCTTTTATTAAAGGCCATTTTCACTCCATATCGATTCTTCATTTTCTCCTTTTTTCATATCAATCATTTTTAAAATATCCAAAAAATGTTTTTTTATTTTTTGGGTGAGGTTTATGGGCTTTAAAAACCATAACACATGTTACTGTTCAAACATCTGAATCAATAAATAAATCATCTGGCATAGATAAAACTGCTTCTAATGTATGTTTTTCTAAAAGCTTTTTCTTTAATTCATACATTTTTCATTTTGTAGCTAAAGCACAACTCATAGGAATTATAGATATAGATATTCATCAATCTGTTAAACACTCTAAATTATTTAATATAAATTCAAATTCTTCTATATCATTTTTTTTGTCAGCCTTATAAGGAGGATTTAAAAATCAAGCCGTAGGTTTTAATAATTTAACTCTTTCAATTATTTCTTTATCAAAACAACTTCAATTTATAATGTTTGTTTTTCAATCTTGATGTATATACATATTAGAAACAGCTAATGCAAAAATATGTGATTGATATTCTACTCAGATTAATTGTTTAGATTTAATATTTTTTATTATTTCATCTTCTCATTTTGCATCTTCAATCATTTTTTTCATAGCACTAATCAAAAATCATCAAGTTCATGTACAATTATCATAAACAATACTATTTTTATTTACTTGTGCTAATTCTGAAAACAATTCAGTAATATGAGGAGGAGTTAATACTATTCATAATCATTTATCACTATTAGCATATCTTAAAAACTCAACATATAATTGTCAAAGTACATCAAAATATTCATGTGTTTTTATGAATTGATTTATATTTTCATCTATATCTTTTATTAAATTTTTAAGTATATTTTGTTTTGTAGAAAGAGATGTATCTGTTCTTATAAAGCTAAATTGTATTCATAGATTTTCTAATTTATCTCATTGAATATTAGCTGTTTTTAATGAATTTACGACAGTATCAACTAGATAATTTGCTAAATCTCTAGAGTTATCATAATGTTTATATCACTCTCTAAAAGGCCTATATTCTAATGCTATTAAAATACAACTTATTAATAAACTTCTTTGAGATTCAAGAACTTTATAAGAGTGTAAAGTATCATTTAATAATTTTGTAAATTGTTGTAACTTATTATAATCTTGCCTAAACTTTTCAGGGCTTTTTAGATATCAATTTAAATAATCATCAATACTTAATAATTTATCTCAAAAAACTTGAGTAACTTTCTTTTCGTTTTTTAATTGTAGAAAATGAGAAACCCTAAGATTTCTTTCATTATCTCAGCTAATAGCTATTGAAAGAATATCAAATTCTTTAGATAAACTATCACTATATAATAATACTCAATCAACAGCATAATCTGCATATTTATCTTTATTCTCACTTTCATGTTTGCGAATATCTGCTTTACATTCTATAACTATTAGTAAATCAGAGTTTGCATTTAAAGAAATCATAAAATCTGGGAATCATTTTCAACTTCATTTTTTAGAGGCATTTTTAAGTAATTTGTTAATTGTTGGATTATCTGAGCTTTTTCACTCAAAAACAATCTGATCTTTGAATTGCCTAAAATGTTCTATTGTTATTAATTCAGTTTTACTTTCGTTAGCCATAATATAAAAATTAAAGATAAAAATTTATTAAACTGAATATAACTATTTAAGTCATATTTGCAACAAATATAGTTATAAACATACATAAGTATATATAAGGTATATAAAAATCAAATTATTTTTTAAATTAAATTCATTTTCTGTAGTGATAACGAAAGAAAATACCTTCTCCCCCTCATAAAAATAAAAAAATCTTGTTTTGTTCCTTATTTTATGCAGAGCTACCTTTTTTAAAAAAAGATAAAAATGTATGTCTGACAACTAGTTTCTATCTGAAATTAAATTTGCTTTTATTCTAAAAAAGGATAAAATGCGACACAATTTTTCAGATTTTTATTAATACCTTTATTATAATCATTATGGGAAAATATCAAGAATATATACAGAAATTGGAAAGAGAATTGAAGTACAGAAATTATTCTACTAAAACAATAAAAGCATATATAACTTGTATAAAAATATTTTTAGAATATCTTGGTTCTGAAATAAGTTCAGAATTATTATTAAATGATATTTCAAGAGAAAAAATTATAGATTTTTTATTATATCTTAAATCAAAAAATAAAGCTCCAAAAACTGTGAATTTGTATAAAGAATCAATTAAGTTTTTTTATAGAGATGTATTAAAAAATCAGGTAGAAATTGATATAAAACTCTCTCGTGAAGCAAAAAAATTACCTGTAGTTTTAACAAATAATGAAATTAAGACAATTTTAAATTGTATAAAAAATGAAAAACATAAGTTTATAATTGCACTTTCATATTGATCCTGACTTAGAGTAAGTGATACAATAAATTTGCATGTTTGAGATTTTGATTTAGAAAATTTAACTATTCATATAAAATGATGAAAATGAGAAAAGGATAGGATTACAATATTTCCAGAATGTTTAAAAAAAGATATAATAAAACTATCTTGATTGAAAAACTGAAATGAATTACTTATAGAAAGTGAAAGATGATGAAAATTGACAACTAGGACTTTACAAAAAATTTTTAGTGAAGCTATTAAAAAATCTTGAATTAAAAAAAATGCAACTTTTCATAGTCTTAGACATAGTTTTGCAACTCATTTACTTGAAAATTGAGTTGATGTTAGGTATATACAAGAATTGCTTTGACATGCAAATATAAAAACAACACAGATTTATACAAAAGTTATGAATCCAAAATTAAATAATATCAAATCACCTTTTTAATAATATATAAATATCTTATTTTTTTACATTTTTTTATGTACAACGAAACAATAATTTATTATAGTAAAAATCATCCAAATAAGTGAGTTTTGAATGATTATAATGTAGAATTTTGGGAAGAAAATAGAACTTGTTGAGATGATTTGAAAGTCTATATAAAAATCAAAGATGACAAGATTAAAGACTGGTCTTTTTCTTGAGATACTGCTATTATTACTACTGCTTGTGCTTCAATATTTTGAGAAAGTATAGTTTGAAAAGATATAAAAGAGATTTTACCTTTAAATTACAATTATATAGAAGAACTTATTTGAATGCCAATTTCAGACAGAAGAAAACAAGCTTCTGTTCTTGCACTGCTAACTACCAGAAATGCAATTCATAAGTACTTAAATGATGGGAAAAAAGATACTTTTGATGATGTTATAAAAGATAATGTGAATGTTTGTTAGTACATTTGTCATTGTAGGGCTAGACCCGACAATCCAGTATAATCATATTGTTGTACTGTTATTCAGTGTTTTATAATAATATTTTGAGTACACTGGATACTCGTGTCAAGCACGAGTATGACAATATAGAACAATATAAGGAAGATCCCCGACTTCTCGGGAATGACAAAAATAATAATTACATTTCACGATGTGTATCAATTGGGATTCTTAAGGGGCAGCTTCGCCGTAAAACGACTCACAAAACATACTAGTTTCAAAAGCGAAGATTTGTAACCCTTAAGCACTTTTATTACTTTTTGTGTAAAAAGTAAGAAGAATAAGCTCTGTAATAACTTAAATTGCTTGTATTATAGATCCTGCAAACATGTTTCAGGATGACGAAGTATAGAAAACAAAAAAACTGGAGTTTATTCCAGTTTTTTTGTTGTTTGTTAATTTCTTATCTATTGTTTATATCAATTCTGATTGCAGGCCCCATACAGTTACATACATAAATAGTATTTATATATCTTCATTTTGCTCAACTAGGTTTAACCTCTAGAATTGTATCAAGGAATTTATTTAAGTTTTCTTTTAATTTATCTTTACCAAAAGATAATTTACCAAATATAGAGTGAACGTTTCATTGTTTATCTGTTTTGAATTCAAATTTTCAAGCAGCTATTTCTTTTACAGCACTAACTAAATCATCTGATACAGTTCATGTTTTTGGATTTGGCATAAGTCCTTTTGGTCATAGGATTTTAGCTATTTTTCATAATTGTCTCATCATCATAGGAGTAGCAACACAAACATCAAAATTTGGTGATACTTTTCATGATGCTATATCGTCTATCAATTCTTCTCATCATACAACTGATGCTCATAATCTTTTTAATTCATCTGCATTTGCTCAATCAGAAAAAACACACA
>JAQUWS010000001.1:69672-93726 GCA_028692735.1 Candidatus Altimarinota bacterium | reverse complement strand
TTATCCATATCACGAAGTACAGATAAATTTTCTAGTTCTATTTTACGAAAGATTCTGAAATAAATTCAGAATGACAATAATAACACCTTTTCTCTGTCATCCTGAACTTGTTTCAGGATCTTTATAATCACAAACCTTTTTAGTTTAGATTATTCCCCCTATTATCCATATCACGAAGTACAGATAAATTTTCTAGTTCTATTTTACGAAAGATTCTGAAATAAATTCAGAATGACAAGAGAATAGCTCTACTCAAACAAACTTAATTGTGGATAAACTTCTCAAATATAATAATCACAAAGCTCTTTATAAATACACTTTAAACATTTTTGTGTATTTTGAGACCATTTTTTCTCTAGTAAATCAAAGCTTTTGTATCTTTTTATCAATTCTTTAAATTTATACAATTCATCTATACTTGGCTTATAAACTTTATGCGTTTTGTTGTCTTTCATACTATAAAATTCAAGATGATTTACTTTATATCACATTTCTTCAAGACAAATCATCTGTCACCAAAGCTGATATTTATATCACTGATAAATTCTCTCTATTTTATTTTTTCTTTCTACAAGTTTTCATTCTCTCATAAAAAATAAGTCTATCTTTCCTGCTATTCCCCATTCTTCACTATACACATCAAGTCACTGTAATATATCTTTCCTAGATGAATAAGATTTTTGATCAATTGATTCATGAGCTATAGTTCAAGCTATCTGAACTTCTTCTTGATACATACTTTTGTCATAATTATCATACAAATTATGATAATAAATACTTTTTGGACAAAAGATAAAATCATTTAATGTTGAAAGTTTGATATATGATTCCATAGTTTTTTACATAAAAAAATATGTTACTAATGTAATTGTAACATATTTT
This sequence comes from Candidatus Altimarinota bacterium, assembly GCA_028692735.1. Lineage (GTDB taxonomy): Bacteria > Patescibacteriota > Gracilibacteria > BD1-5 > UBA6164 > Altimarinus. Next base: position 92,844 of record JAQUWS010000001.1, on the reverse strand, counting down.
TTAGAATTTTGGTAATTATTGAATTTTATTTGTCATTGAGTCTTTTATATGCATCTTTATAAACTTTCATATCTTCTCTTTTTCCGATTGATATAATATAAACAGTTATTTCTTCTTTTAGTACTTTGTAAACTATTCTATATTTTTTATTTGCAAAGTAAATTTTTTTAAATCCACATAAGTTTATTCAAAGTTTGCTTCATAAGTCTACTCATAAACTAGGATCTATTAGTACTTGTTTTAATTTTTTTTCAAATAGATTTAAGATTGAAGTATCGAGCTTTTTTAAATCATCTTCAACTTTTTTATGAAAAATTAGTTTATATTGAATCATAATTTTTTTGAAATAAGTATTTTAAATAGATAATCAAAATTTCTTTAACATAGACTTTCAATCTACAAGATTATTGTCATCTAATCTATTTTTTATAGAATTATAGATTTCCATATGCTCAAATAAATCTTGAAAATATTCATAAGTTTCAACTGGTATTATAACAGCATCTAACTTATTATTTTTTAAAATTCCTATTTTATCTATTTCATTATTTGAAATCTTTGACAAATATGCTCAGAAATTTTTTGATATAACCGAGCTTGATACTAATTCTTCTGTTGTATAGTTTGCCATATATTTATAATTAAGAGTAATGTATTGTGTAAAATTATATATACTATATTACTCTATTTATATAATTTTGTCAAAAGATTTTATGTATTCCACTCATTTTTTAGCTATATTATAGGTTCCTAGTTCATCTCAAGAAGTGATAAAAGAAAAACCGTAATTATTATTTTTTATATGATAATCACATTTTGATTCATTTTCTTTTGAAATATGCTTTTCTTTACTTGAACAATTTTTTGGATTATCGCAGTGGTGGATATTTTCTTCCCAAATTTTTCATTTTCAGTGTCAGAAAAGTTTATTTAATCATGATTTTGTAACAAAATTACCATTTTTTATTTCCATAAGTTCTTTATTACAATAAGGACAAGATTCTGAAGTTCAGTTTTCATCAACATATCAAATAATTCCTAATTGTTTGATATCAACATTTTTTTCATCTTTTATAGAAAGTATTTGCTTATAAGTTGGTGGAATTAAATTAAATGATGCAAATTTTTGTAATAACTTTTGCTCAAACCTACTTGATAAAGTCATATTACTTTTATCAAACATATTATTTTTGCTTTCTATTTTTAAATCTTCTAAAAACATCATTCAAGGAAATTTTTCTTGCAAATGTTTAATTATTCAAATCATATTTGCACAAATTGCATCTCTGAGATTATTTACTTTTTGAATAGTAACTTCTTCATTATTTCTTAAATTTTCTTGTACTTTTTTTAGATATTTTTTTAGTTCTTCTTTAGTTGAATTAAAAGAAAAAATATTATCATATTTTTCATCAAATTTATAGATATATTCTTTTCATTGTTGTGATGTAAGTTTTAAGATTTTCAAATCTTCTTTTTCTTCTATTGATTCATCCGATAAAAATTTTTGAGAAACAACTTCATAAATCTTTCTTTTTGCAGAAATAAGCTTTAGATTCAAATAAGTTTGTATATCTCAATTCAGATAAATTTTTCATTTTATATATTTTGTAGTTGTTAAATCAATACAAGAAACTTCTTTTTTTTCATAAAAACTTGGATAATTTTCAAATTGAAAATATGAAAGATTTTTATATGCAATTCTTCATTTTTCATCTGATTCAAAAAAACAATCTTTTTTCAATTCATAGACTTTTATCTTTACTCATTTTTCTTCATTTTTTTCTTTTGAAAAGTCAAAAATTCACAAACTAACAAGTTCATTTTCTCATCTATCAAATCAATAAAAGTACTGAAATTCATTATTTTTATTAAATTTTTCATTGTAATCTTTATAAACTTTAATAATTTCATCTTTTTCTTTGAAACTCAAATCTAAAGATTTTTCTAAAGCATTCTCTGTAATTGTAGTTGTAAGCAAATATCTATCATTAAATTTTCTATTATATTTTAATCATGAATTATTTTGAGTAAATATTTCATCTGCCTCTATATAACTTATACTTATTTCAGGATTAAGTCTTATAGGATACTTATTTTTTTCATTTGTATATTGCCAAAAATCAAGCCATAGATTTGTAATATTATTATCATTTGTTTTTAATCTATCCAATCAACTTTTTTTCTTTTCTTCTTTTAAAGATTCAATAAACTCTTTATCATTTTTTTGTAAGTCATAACTTGTAATTTTATACAATTTTGCTTCAAATTTTTTTATGATTTCATCTTTTTTATTTTCAGTTATAGCAAAATTCTCTTTTACATAACAAGTTTTTTTCAATTCTTTTTCGAAATCTTCTAAAGTTTTAAAATCTATTTTTATAAATAATTCAAAGTCTTTAAAATGATTAATAATAATTTGTTTTTGAGTTGATTTCAGAGATAAAACTGTTTTATAAAAACTTATTAAATTTACATCATTTTTTATTTTATCATCTTTATCTCATACTTCATCTTTTCTTTTCGAGTTATAAAATATATTTTCTCATTTAACTTTTTTAATTGCAAAATTATCATTTTTTTCAAAAAGTTCTTTTGCTATATTTGAAGCAAAAGTATTATTTTCCTTTCAAAAACAAAGTTTATCTAAAGCCCTTAAAGTTAAAGACTCAAATTTATATAAAATGATTTCTAAAATATTTGATTTTTCAAGATTATCAATTTCTTTTTTTGCAAGTTGAAGATTTGTTTCAAGTTTCTCTCAAAAACTATCTTTTTTATTTCTTGGTATTGTAAGTAAGTATCTATTATTATTTTGTTCTAAAATCAAAGCCCAGCTCTGTATTTTCTCAGCATCTATTTTTTCTCTTTCTAGAGATTTTATATTTGCTTTTATTTTTCAAAGTTCAATTGCAACTTTTTTATACTCTTCACAAAAAGTTTTATATTTATCAAAGGCAAATTTTCAAGTTTTATCTCATTCAAAAAAATATAATCATCTTTGTTTTTTTAATTCAGTTATTTTTTCAAAAAAGTTATATTTCTCAACTTTTCAAAAAATACTTCAAAAATCAGAATTATATTTTTCTAAAATTTTGTTTATCTCAAGTTCTTTTTTGATCTTACTATTTGTTTCTTTTAAGTTTATTATATCAGTTTTTGCTTGAGATAATAATAAAATTGCTTTTGTTAGATTTAAAATATTATTATATTTTTCTAATTTTTTTTCTTCTAAAATATCATTAAATAAAGAAATATCTAAACTTGATTCATTTCATTTTGAATACTCTGCTAAAAATTCTAAAAAGTTTGATTTTTGCTGTGCCTTATATTCTTTCATAAGATTATAAGCTTGTTCTATCTTTAGAAAATCATACTTGTGTTCTAATCTTTCTATCTCTCAAAACTTTCTTTTCACAAAATATTTATTATCTAATGATAGCAAAAATTCTTTAAATCAAGTTTCATTTATTTTTTTGTCATCAAATATAGACTCTTTTTTGTTTTTCTCTTTATTGAAAAATGTAAATTCAAATAATCATTTTTGTAACTTCTCTTTAGTATTTATTATATCCATATCATAATCCCTTTTTCTCTTATTTACTGTATAATAATTAAAACTTGCCTTTTCAATAAATTGTCCGATTGATTCATTTGGGAGTAAAGTTTTTTGAATCTTTTCAATAAGTTTTTTTAAATTTTGAGTTAAAAATTTTGTTTCATTTATTTTTATTGAAACTTCTTTAGTTTCATTTCAAATATTATCATTAAAAAGTTCTCATATAAATTCAAAATTTGTCCTTTTTGTAAGTAAATTAAAGTAATATCACAAATCAGAGTTTCTTGCTAGATTCTCATTGCTTCTATTTGAAAGCTCTTTTATATTTTCTAAAATCTCTATATTTTCTTTTTCAAAGCTTGTAAATACTTCATATAAATAACTTAATTTTGAATTTTCTGTTATTTGTATTTGATTTGAAGACTTTTTTCATTTATTATATTTGATAAGCCTTGCAATTTCATTTTCATAATATTCTTTTTTTGTATGATTTTTGAGAAAACTGAACTTTATTTTTAGTTTTCAATTGAGTTTAGTTTTATCGAAATTAAAAACAATTTTAGATAAATTTAAAAGCATTTTTTCATAATCTAGAATAAACTTCGCTAAGTCTCAATTTAAATCCATTGATTTTTTAGGTTTTAATAAAGCATCATCAAATTCAGGGATAATTGAAAACCTCACAGTCTTCCTCACCTCATACAACCCAGTAAATTGCGAAAAATTATTTTTATCCATAACCAAAAAAGATTAAAAAAATAAAATAAAGTATATCACTAGTATATACTTTACTATAAAATGTCAAAATGTTTTTTTATATGTATTCTTAACTTTATTACAAAGCAAGTTTATTTTAAAAAAAATCCTGAAATAAATTCAGGATGACACTTTTTTTATATTTCACTAACTACTAAACTTAAAAATCATTATATCCCCATCCTGCACAACATACTCTTTTCCTTCAAGTTTAACTTTTCAAGCTTCACGAGCAGGGGCCCATCATCATAATTCAACAAAATCTTTCCAATTAACTACATCAGCTTTTATAAATCATTTTTCAAAATCAGTGTGAATTACTCAAGCTGCTTGTGGAGCTTTATCTCACTTATGAATAGTCCAAGCTCTAGTTTCTTTTTCTCAAGAAGTAAAATAGTATTGTAATCAAAGTGCATCATATGCCGTTTTAATCAAATTATCAATACCTGTTGATATAAGTCACATATCTTCTAAAAACATCTTTCTTTCTTCTTTTGACATATCTATCATATCAGCTTCTAGTTTAGCACAAATTGGACAAACTTTTATATTTTCATCTTTTATACCAAGCAAATCTCTAAGTTCTCAAGTACTTATATCCATCATATCTTCATTTACATTTGCGACATATACAAACTCTTTATTTGTAAGTAAATGTAAATCTTTTAAATATTCTCTTTCTTCTTCTGTCAAAGGACAAGTTATTGCAAGTTCTCAGCTACTTATATAAGGCAAAAGTTTCTCATATACCTTTTGAGCATTTTCTGCGTCTTTATCTCATCTTGCTTTTCTAGAATTTGAAGCAATTCTTTTTTCAAGAGTTTCTATATCAGCTAAAATAAGTTCAGAATTGATTATCTCTATATCACTTTTTGGATCTATAACTCAACTAACATGAGTTATATCCTTGTTTTCAAATACTCTAACTACTTGTAAAATTACATTTACTTCCCTGATATTTGCTAGAAATTTATTTCAAAGTCATTCTCATTTTGATGCTCATTCTACTATTCAAGCTATATCTATAAATTCAGCTGTTGCTGGAATAATTTTTTGTGTCTTTGATGTAACAGCAATTTTATCAAGCCTTTCATCATTTACATTTACTATTCATACATTTGGCTCTATCGTACAAAATGGAAAATTTTGTGCATCTGCACTATAACTTTTTGTTAAAGCATTAAAGAGTGTTGATTTTCACACATTTGGAAGTCAAACAATTCAAATTTTCATAAAATAACAATTAAAAATATACATATATATAACCAATATTCCCGCAAATGCGGGAATTTAGTAGTTTTTTAATAAACAAATTAACAATCTTTCAAGTTATTTAACTTTTCTTCAAGTTTTTCAAGCTTATGTTTAGCCTGTTCTTTTTTCTCCATCTCTTCCCTAACTAGTGAAGCAGGAGCATTTCTTACAAAGTTTTCGTTTAAAAGTTTTTTATCAAGTTTCAATATATAATCCTTTGCATCATCTATAAGTAAACTTATTCTTTCTTTTTCTTTATCTATATCAAGAGCATTAGAAGTGTCTATATAAACTTCTATTCAAGCTTTTATTATACCAAAAGCTAGGTCTTTATCTCTAGGTTTTTTATCTACTATTACAGTTTCTTCAGATCTAACTATTCAAGAAATTATATCTAAAGATTCAGTAATAGTTTCAAGATTTTTACTTCTTACATAAATCTTAACTTTTATAGTATTACTTGGAAGTAAATTGTTATCAGCTCTAAGTCTTCTTATTTCTTTTATCAAATCTATAATTACTTGTTTTTCTTTTTCAACTTCTTCATCTCTTTTTATCTTTAAAGTAGGCCATAAACTATCTATAAGATAATCTTTAAATCATAGTTTATTATACAATTCCTCTGTAACAAAAGGAATATATGGATGCCATAACTTCAATAAATTATTTATAACATAAACTATAACATAATTTCAGTATTTTGATACTTCTTTTGTTAATTTAAATTCTTCTATGTAGTAATCACAAAACTCATTTTTTGTAAATGTAAGAAGTTCTTGTCAACTTTCAGCAAAATTATATGATTCCATAGAACCAGAAACTAAATCTGTTAAATGTTTAATTCTAGACAAAATCCGTTTTTCAGATATAAGTAAACTATCATAATTTTTTATTATAAGTTTTTCAGTTTCCTCCATAGAATTTCAAATTTTTCAAATTTCATCTCATAAATTTGTATAAACAAATCTACAAGCATTCCACAATTTATTCATAAAAAGCATATTTCACTCTACATTTGCTTCATCAAATTTTAAGTCATTTCAAGGAGTATTTCAGATAGTCAAAGTTAACCTCAATGGATCAGTTCCATACTTTTGTATCATATCAATAGGATCGATTCAGTTTCAAAGAGATTTACTCATTTTTCTACCATTTTTATCCCTAACCAATCAATGTAAATAAATCTTTTTAAAAGGAGTTTGATCTGTGAATTCATATCAAAATAAAAGCATTCTGATTACCCAAAAAAAGATTATATCATGTCATGTTTCAAGAATACTTGCAGGATAAAATTTCTTAACCATTTCAGGTTGTTTTCATCCCCACATATCATAATCTAGTATAGAAAATGGCCACAATGCACTTGAAAACCAAGTATCTAATACATCAGGATCTTGTATATAATCTGGATTATTTGATAAATCTTCTTCAGTTACAATAAGTTCTCATGTATCTTTATGATAATAAGCAGGAATTTGATGTCCCCACCACAATTGTCTTGATATACACCAATCTTTTAAGTTAAAAATCCAATCTTCAAATACTTTATTAAATCTTTTTGGAATTATTTCAAAATCTTTATTTTTATATCACGCTATTACTTTTTCAGCTATTGGAGCAATCTTTACAAACCATTGTTTAGATATAATAGTTTCTACTTTACAACCACTTCTTTCACAATATCAAACTCTATTTGTATAATCTTCAATATGATGTAAATTTCACTTTGATTTCAAAAGTTCAACTATATTTTGTCTTGCTGACATAAAATCAAGTCAAGCAAAAATCCCAGTTTTATCAGTCATAACACCATTTTTGTCTATAACAACTTCAGTTAATGGTAAATTATGTCTTTTTGCAACTTCAAAATCAGTTGCATCATGAGCAGGAGTAATCTTTACAGCTCAAGTACCAAACTCCATATCAACCATTTCATCAGCAACTAATGGAATTTCCTTATTTAATATTGGTAAAATAAGTTTTTTTCATGATTTCAAAATCTTTTTATATCTTTTATCTTTTGGATGAACAGCAACAGCAACGTCTCAAAGCATAGTTTCAGGACGAGTAGTTGCAACAATTACTTCATTATCACTTCAAGTAACAAAATAAGTTACATAATATAATTTTCACTTTTCTTCTTTATAAACAACTTCTTGATCAGATAGTACAGTTTGAAGCTTAGGTGAATAATTTACCATATATTCTCATTTGTAAATTAATCATTTATTGTATAAGTCTACAAAAGCTTTTTTTACTCTTTTATTTAATTCTTCATCTAAAGTAAATCTCTCTTTTGTCCAATCACAACTTGCTCACATTTTTCTAAATTGATCTTGAATAATTCACCCATGTTTTTTTGTCCAATCCCAACATTCTTTCAAAAATTCTTCTCTTCACATTGAAACTCTATTTTTTCATTCTTTAGCAAGTTTCTTTTCAACAACATTTTGAGTTGAAATTCAAGCGTGATCAGTCCCAGGAATCCAAACAGTAGAATCCCCTTTCATACGATGATATCTAGTCATTATATCTTCCAAAGTAAGCATAATTGCATGTCAAAGATGCAAAATTCAAGTTACATTTGGTGGTGGAATAGGTATACAATAATTTTCTCAGGTCTTACTATCAGCTGGTTTAAATTTTCAATTTTCTTCCCATTTTTTATAAATATCTCACTCAAAACTAGATGGATTATATTTTTTTGGTAGCTCTGTATTTGCCATAAACAATAATTAAGAAATAATTAAAAAATACGAAATTATAGTTTAAAACAAGACGAGTAAATTATAAAATAATATTTTATACATGTAATTTTTCTTACAAAAATAAAGTCTTGTTTTATTATATTAACAAGACTAATTTTTCAAAAAGATTTTAAGACTAATTTATTACATCTGCTCATCAGTCATTTACTATCAATATATTTCAATCAATATTTTGAGTAATATATTCTATATCATTTCAAGATAAACCAGTTGATGTATTATAAACAGTCCAAGTTCATAAAGACCTTACATACTTTGTAGCTCAATTATCAGTTCATACCCATAAATCTCAATTATTCTTATCTTGATAAATATACTTTATATAATTACTTGGTAATCATCAAGAAGTATTTAACGTATTTTTTGTTGTAAATGTCGACCAATTATATTCAACCAATCAACTAGTTGTTCATACCCATAAATTATCATTTAAATCTTGAGTTATAAAAGTGATTTTATTTGTTGGAAGTCAATCACTAGTAGTATAAGAAGTAACAACTCAATTACTATATTTATCCAATCAAACATCAGTTCAAAACCATATATTTCAATAATTATCTTCATATATACTAGTTACATGATCATGAGAAATTCAAGTTTTTTTCTTTGTATAGTCTTCCCAAACTCAAGAATCATAACTATTTACTCAATTATTTGTTCAAATCCACATTTTTCAATCAGTTCAAGTATATATTTGTAAAATATGATTATTTAAAAGTCAACTATTTTTAGTATTTAAAGTTACCCAATTAGTTCAATCAAATTTACTAATACCTAAATTTGTTCAAAACCACATATCTCAAGAAGTATCTTGTGATATAGCCCAAACCATATTATGTACAAGTCCTGAATTAAATTTATCATAAGTAGTCCAATTTTCTCAATCATACAAAACAACTCAAGCATCAGTTCAAAACCGTAGTCATCAATCAGTAGATTGAAAAATAGAACTTACAACAGTTCAAGGTATTTTTGTTATATCTAAATGTAAAACACTTATGATATAAAATGTTATAAAATCTAAGTCACTACATTTTACAAAATACCTTAAATTAAAATTAACAATATTGCAAGCTAAAGCCTTTGCTTTTCATGATGGAGAATTTATATCAATATACATCTCTGTAATTTTCTCAACCATATCATCATCTGCTATTACAATAGTTCAACTATAAGAATCTTGTAGATATCTCAATAGATCAATTTGTTTTGATGAATCTATGAAATCTCTAATAGATCAAGTATATAACAACAAATTATTTGGCATAAAATTAAAATTATTATCTACATCATATACTCAAGAAAAATTACTAGGCAAATTTGAATATTTATTATAAACAAGAGATTTATTTGAGATAATATCTACTAAATTTAAACTACTTAAATCATTTGAAACTATAGATGGTAAAGCAAGAAAATAATCAAGTCATCAGGTATGACATCTTGCTAATAAACCATTATACGTCCCTAAAGAGAAAGAAACATTATTTTCATAAGCATTTGCTGATTTAACAAAACTATTTTTTAATGTTATATTTTCAGGATTTTCCAAAACTCATACTAATTGATACTCTTGTCTATCTGAAGTTACAGAATATGTATACTCTATAAATCTTAAAGGATCTATAGGTTTTTTATTGATTATTTTTACATTACTAAAAGTTGGGTCACCAAAAACTCACTGTGTCCATACTCTAGCTCACTCATATAAAACATCCTTTCATTTTGTAGGTTCTGGATAAAGTCACCTTTGAATTATATATAATCATAGAATTTTTTGTATTCATTTCATATCTGAGATTCTTACACTATCTCTAGCGTTTTTTGTATAAGAATCAATGCACAAAAAAGCAATCAATCACAAAATAATAAATATTGCCATTGTTACAAGCAACTCAGCCAAAGTAAATCCCTTATATTTGAAATATTTACCCTTTAACATAAGCTATGAATATGATTTTTATATATAAAACATATAATATCAAATTATATCAAATTACAAAACTTAATTTTACTTTCAATTTGACTTATCTTCAATATATTTTAAACATTTTTTTTCTAAATCCTTACATTTTTCAACCCAATTTATTTTTCACTCTCATCTATCTACCAACTCTTTATACCAAATAATTCTTCTTTTTATCTCTTCCAGTGATGCAACAGAACAAATTTCATCATCAATAATACAAAATCATGCATTTGAAATTCACATATCAGTTGGTGATTTATATGTTGACATATAGTTTCATTCCAAAATAAATTTATCTAAAATTGATTTTAGTATTACAAAAGCTTCAATATCTCTATTATAATTTACAGAATCAATTCAATAAGATTTTTTATGAAATTTATCATACATATTATAATCTCAAATATCTGCAGTAGCAGCTTCATATGCAAGATTAACTGGGTGATTTAAATCAATATTCCATACAGGAAATGTTTCATATTTTGCATATCAAGAATCAATTCAATTTAAATAATCTAAATATATTTGTCATAAACAAGTTGACATTTTTCAACTACTTGAAGCCATTCAAGTAACTAAAATCAATTTCTTATCAGTCTTTATATAGTCATCTTTTCAAAATCAATAATCACTTAAAACTCTATTAACATCATTAGGATATCAATCAATTTTATATCTATTAAATACCTGATATCATAAACTTAATATTTTATTTCTAAATAAATCTAGTTTCACTTCTGTATTTTTTATATCAATCTTATTTATTACAACCTTTGGTTTTATTCATAAATTTCATTCTATATCTTTTAAAATCTTCAAAGTATAATCTATATAATCAATATCCTCATTTGTAATTTGCCTATTTGAATTTATATCATCTGCATTAGTACAAAAGAATATATCAAAATCTTTTTTTAAATCAGAAAAAATTATTTTTTTAGAATCAGGAAAAAATCATGGTAAAACTCTGCTCGCATGAGCATCAAACAAAAACTTTCAACCTATCTCAAGATATAATTTTCAACTAAATTTTGAAATCCTTTCAAATATCTTTTCTTTTTGTAATGATATATATTTTTTTCAATCAAATCATTGTTTATTAAAAACAATTGTTTCAGATGAATTTATCATAAAAAGCTATTACTAATAAACAAAAATAAGTATAACATATAATTTGAAAAAATAAATATTTTATATCGCAATAAAAATTGATTTAATATAAAATTTTATTAATATAACCAAAATAATTAATAAAAAAAATTATGTTAATAGAAAATTTAAATGAAATAATGCTTATTTACTTAAATAAACTGTGAAATAATCCAATTATTGAAAAATGTGTATGAGTTTTTGCTGATGCCCCAATTTTTTTCATACCTATTTTCTTAATTGTTACTTGGTTAATATTGACTTACAAAAACAAAAATGAGAAAAAAAATGAATTACTCATAATCCTTTATTCAACAATACTTTGAATAATTATAGCAATTATAACTCAACATCTTTTTCATTTTGATAGGCCTGAAAATTATATAAAAAACACTTGAAAACTTCTACTCAAACATATACCCGATGCTTCTTTCCCATCGGATCATGCTACTGTTAGTTTTGCTTTTTTAACATCTCTATACTATGCAAAATACAAAAAAACATCCTATATTTTCTTTCCTTTTGCTTTAATTATGGTGATTTCTAGAGTTATTGCATGAGTTCATTGGCCATTAGATATAATAGTTTGAATTATTATATGAATTACTTCAAGTTATATTACATTTAAATATATTAAAAAACTAAAATTTATAAAAAAATTAAACCAAAGTATCATAAAAATTACTTGATATATAAAATTATAAAATTTTTATTATTTAACATCTATTATAATGAAAGTTATAGCTCTTACTTGATGATGAACTTGATGACATATATACCCTTTATTATCAATATATAATTATCTAAAAGATGATAAAAATTTTAAATTCATATGGGTTTGAGAACAAGGTTCTTTAGAAGATGAAGAAGCTTATAAAAACAAAATTCCCTTTGAGGATATATCTGCTTGAAAAGTTAGAAGATATTTTGACAAAAGAAATTTATATGAACCATTAAAAAACATATCATGAGTCATTCAATGAATGCAACTTATAAAAAAACATAACATAGATATAATTTTTTCAAAATGATGATATGTAAGTTTACCTTTATGTATCGCCTGAAAAATGTTATGAAAAAAAATCTATATACACGAATCAGACACTGTAACTTGACTGTCAAACAAATTTATATGACAACTTGCAACAAAAATATTTTATACTTTTCCAAATAAAAAAATTGATTGAAAAAAACATATACTTACATGACAAATACTAAACCCAGAACTTATTGATTATATTGATAACATAGATGTTCCTGAAAATCCTTTTTTAAATGTATTAGTTATAGCATGAAGTCAAGGATCAACAAGAATTTTTGAAAACTTATTAAAAATATTACCCGAACTATTTAATATAAAATTTCATGTAATCCTAGGAGAAAAAAATCTACACTTTAGAGATAATTTCAGAGTTTTTCCTAATGTAATAGCACACGATTTTGTAACACAAAAAAGATTATGAAAAATATATAAAAACATTGATATTGCAATAACTAGATGATGAGCAACAACATTATGGGAATTAAATAAGTTTTGAATACACTCAATAATTATTCCACTAAAAGAAAGTGCAAACAATCATCAAGTTGAAAATGCAAAGTATTTTAAAGAAAATTTTTGAAGTGATATAATTTATGAAGATGAAAATATTGATTTTGAAATATTAAAATTACTACAAAAATATAAAAATCTAAGAAAAATATGACTTAATCTAAATGATTTTTTTGAACCCTTAAAAAAGATTAAAGAAAATATAATATAAAAAATCCCTTCTAGAAGGGATTTTTTATATTATTCTGATTCTCTTATTTTATTTATTTTTTTCATAGTTGGTTTAAACTTAGAAGTATCATCAACCATTTTTTGATAACAAAGTCATAAACTATATTTACTACAAGATCAAGATTTTTTTATATCATGTTTTTTCATTATACGAGAACTTTTTCCATCTTTTGACATAGATTTACTCTCGATTATTACTAAATTATCTAAATCAATTATAGCTTTTCAATCATTTCTTAAATCCTCTAATCTTATATTAAAATCTATAGTCAATCTTTCATCATTTGTTTTACTACAAAAAGTAATCCTATTATATTTTGTTGCTAATGATGGAAATATTTTTTCAGGAGATTCTGAATAAAAACTTTGATAAGCTCACTCAAAAAACTTTGTAGATTCATTTGTCATTTTTCAATGATCATTCAAACTATCAAATTTATACCTAAACTTTCTAGTTACTCATTTTTGTTTTTGTTTATATTCAAAAAACACCATATCACTATCTAAATAATTTCTTGTTCTAACTTTAGTTCTATTTTTTTGTCAATTTTGATGCTGATAATAAAAATGAAAATCATAAGTATCCATATATATACTTTCATATTCAAAAATTGATTTTTCTTTTATTTCAAGGATAAAAAAATCCTCTTCTAAATCTTTTAAAATTTCTTTAAATTTAGCTTCAGTTAATATATATTTTGTATCAATTCTATTTAAAAAACTTGCTTGAGAATTAAGTTGAGTTAAAGTAATTTGATTAAAAGTTTTTAAACTAGTATTTAAATCAGTCCCCATATAAACATTTTAAATAATAAATTTGTTTTTGTTTTTAAAAAGTATATTTAATTATACTTCTATATAACTATAGTAACATAATTTTTTTTTAAGGTCAAAGGTTTAAATACTTTTTATTAAAAAAATCTATTGACTTATTTTAATTGTATAATCTAAATAAATAATCATCTGAAACATATTTCTGTTTTATTGCAGACATACATTTCGTAACATTTTTATGCCAATTTAAATCTGATGAAGCATAAATTGATCAAGCTTTGTTTCCATACCTACTTAACTGCTGAATTTCAGTATACTTAGATAAATACTTATTATTTAATGTATTTACTATAGCACGAATTCCCCCTCTTGCAGTTATCATCGTTTTTGTTGCTCAAGAATCAGTATTTCACACATTTCAAACATTATTTGAAGTTTTAGTATGTCTTCATAATCATGTCTCAGCTATTCAAATACACATAACAAATGTAGGATCTATATTTCCATCCAAAGATTCCTCAACCCATAAATTCCAATCTCTAAAACCACCAATAGCATATTTATTCAACAAATCTTTCTGTCTTTCAACCTCAGTATCTCATTTAATATTTAAAGATGATTTCATACTAGCAACTAAAGAATACTCATATCAATATTTTGCTTTAAAATCATCATTGAACTTATATCTATATTTTTCAGGCAATGAGGCATAATTCAAAGAAGTAGTATCCAAATAATCTAAAGGATCCACAAATTCTTGATTTTGAAAAAGCTCAAAATGTAAATGAGGTCAAGTCGTCAATAATCATGCTCATTTTGTTCAAAATTCTCATCAACTTTTAGCAATAATTTCTCATTCTTTAACAAAATCATATTGCTTTACTAAAATTTCATTTAGATGTCAGTAAACAGTAACAAAACCATCACTATGTTTTATTGCTAAATATGCATAATTTTCTGAATCAGGCAACTCTAAATAAATAACATATCAATCTCAAGCTGCTTTAACAGAACTTCACTGAGGAATAACTATATCCACAGCATTATGTTCTCATCATATATCTTCCTTATATTCTTCATCATTGAAATAAGCACTAATTCACTTTTCTGGAGTAACCGGCCATTTAAAAGGATTTAAAGTTATATTATCCAATTTTTGTAATTTAGATTCTCAATAAATTATCTTATTTAACTCAACACACTTTTCAGTCATAGAATATAATTTATCAATATTTTTGTAAACATCTACATATTCACAATTATATTGTTTCAAAACTTTTGATTTAGTATTTTGAAAAACTATACTTTCCCTAATCTGTTTTAGCTTTATACTCCTTTCAATTTCTATTTTTTCAGCAATATATTTTTTATATAATTCTTCTTTTCATTTTGTTATTTCAAGCAATTTCTTTTTATATTCTTTCTTATCATCCAATACTTTTTTTTCTAACATCAAATTATTCCTTAAAGTAATCAATTCTTTTTGATTTGCTTCTAATTCAACTTTTTTTAAATACAAAGCTTGTACATATTCCCTATGTTTATCAATAAGTTTTTGTCATGTAATTTCAAGCATTGATTTAAAGTACATATCATTAAGAAGTTCTCAAATATCTTCTCAATTTAAAATTATTCATTTTATGTTATCAATATCATTAGATTCATCAAAAACAAAATTTCATTTTTTATATATGTGTGTTATATAATCTAATAATACTTCCCTATTTGACTTAATTTTTTGAGTTAAATCATCGATTGCCTTTGTTCATTCAGATATTTCTTTTTTTATTTTTATGATTTTATAATTAGTTAAATTTACCTCAGAAATCTTATCTTCAATATCTTTATCAAGAGAATTTATAGAAGATTCTAAAGTAGCAACTCTTTCAACCATTTCCTGATTTTGTTCCTCAAGATACTGTCTTTTCATCTCAGTTTTTGATTGCAAAGTACTATAAACATCAACTTTCCTTGATGCATTTATAAGTAAATTACTTGTATCAGAATCAATAAAATCACTATTTTTAAATATATTATCTTTTTCTTCATTTTCAAAATTATCAAGAATATTTTTTCTTTGTTCATTAGTTAAAGCAGAAGCATCTAATACAAAAGAAAAATTATTAATCAAATTACTAAAAATTATAAAAATTATAAAAATTTTCTTATTCATCTATATTAAAATTATATTATACCATATAAAATATATCATACTTATAAAAAATAATCAAAAAAAGCCCCAGTATTTAATAAATCTAGGACTAATTCACAAATAAAATCAAAAATTAAGTTTCTTCTAAATTTTTTATAAACAATTCAACAAAAAATAAAAACATAAATACTCAAATTATATTAACAAAACCATATATATCAAAGTAATACAAAACAAAAAGTGAAGAAGCAAATATACTTACGAAAAATGATTGTCTAAAACTTGTATAAACATGATATAAAAAAACATCCCCTCTATAATAAATTTTTTTTACAATATAAAGAAATAAAGTAAAAAAACTAGTAACGGATAAAACAAAAGAAATTATTATTGAAATAACTCATATAGCCTTATTAGAATAAGGATCTACAAAAAATATAATCAATAATAGAGATGATAAACTTATTAACAATACAATAAATAAAATAAACAACAATAACTTTTTTTTCATTTAACTACATTTATTAACTAATCAATTTCTCTTCTATAAAATGAAATTACTACCATTTCTAAAAGTCAAATAACAACCAAGAAATTAAAGCCTTTAAAAAAATACTTTAAGATCATATTATAAACATACATCTTATTAATCTCTTCATTTTTATAATCAGCAAATTCTAACTTTAATTGATTTAAATAATAACTATCAGATGATTGTTCCAATGATTTTTTTTGTTCATCAGTAAATGAAGAAAATAACCTATAGTTATCAATATCTTTTATAATTCATGTATAATAATCCTCAATAGTTGAAAAAGGAGTTGTTAATAATTTTAAAAAAATAAAAACTATAATAAATTTTACGAATATTTTTACTTTTTTTGTTTTTAAAAAAGATTTTTTTAAGTAATACATAAATTGTTTAACTTCTTTTTTTTCTTCATTTTTTTCTCAATCTACTAAAAAAACAACTGAAAAATATAATCTATAATAAATATAGGCAAAAAGTACTCAACAAATAATAAAAAGAAATAAAAGTAAAATAGAAAATATATTAAAAGTATTTGCATTTATCAATGTTTGAACACTTTCAACTCATCAAAAAGAATAAAGTAAAATAAAAAATGTTAATATAAATAACAATATAGGAAGTGATAATAAAAACAAAATTACTAATTCAACTAAAATATATTTTTTTATTATATCAAATTTAAAATAATAATTTTTTTCAAACCTTAAATTTTTTCAATCTAAATAAGAAAAATTTAGTTTATATAATAAAACTTTTCTATATCAAAACCCTACAAAAAAACAAATTACTAAGAGAAAAACAAAAACTGAAAAAGATAAAAAAGCAAAAAAACTATCATTAAGTAAAGAAAAAAGTCACAATGCATCAATATCATATGATGAAAAATATTCTCCTAACCCAAAATAATAATATAAAAACAATGTAATAGCAAAAAAAGGTAATGCTAAAAGTATTCAAAAAACAACAGAATAAACAAAAATTAAAATTTTACTTGTGTTCCAATGTATGAAATTTTTAAACAAAATCAATACATCTGAAAACTCATTTTTTACTAATTTAAGTGGATTACTAAAAAACTTTATTTTATTCATATAAAAATTTTTAAATACTATTTATAATATATATTATATAAAAAAACTTGTATTTGCAATTCAAAATAAAAAAAATAAAATATAAAAAATGTATAAATATTGTAATATTGATATATTCCATTATATAAAGTACTTTTTGATTTCCACAATTTAATATTTCTACTTTTCAATATTAATTATGAAAAAATATGAGATAATACTATCAATAATAAAAATTCCTCTTGATTTTATAATCATCTTTTTCGCTTTTTTTATTGCTCGTGAAATAAGATTAATCACAGATCTTATACCATGAGTGATTTTACCTACTCAAACAATATGAGATTATAGCTTAATAAAATTTGCATTATTTTGAAGTTTTCTATACATAATAATTTTAGCAAGTCATAACCTATACCAAATCAAAATTTCAAACTCAAAATTAAAAGAAGTATTAGAAATAATTAGATATTGAATTTACACTTATATTTTCTTTTCTGTGTTTGCCTATCTTTGAAAATGATTTGTCTACGAAAAACATGAGATCCCAAGATTGATTGCTTTATACACTTTTATAATTTGAACATTCTGAAATATTATAACAAGAATAATTCTTAATAAAATACAAAACTATTTACTAGAGCGAAAAATAATACCTAAAACAAAAGTTATAATCATAAACAATAAAAAAGAAAATGAGATAAATGAGATTATTGAAGATATAAAAAAAGCACATATTTATAAAATAATATGATATATAAATAAAAAAGATATTAATTTAGACAAAATAAAATACTTGTGAAATCTTAAAGATTTAGAACAAATAATTAGCAAAGTTGATGAAATAATCTTTATTGAAAGTGATTTTTCTAATCAAGATATGTATAAAATTTGGGAACTATGTAAAATCTATTGAGTAAGATATAGATATATAACTAACCTATTTGATATAACTAAATTAAACACAGAATTAACATTGATTCACAATATCCCTGTTATAGACATAAAAAATATGTCCCTAGATAATTGGTGAAGAGTGATAAAAAGAATTACTGACATTATTTGAAGTATTTTTTGAATTATTATATTTCTTCCACTTATGACAGTTGTTTGAATTATGATAAAAATAGAAGACCCCAGTTGACCAATAATCTATAAAAATAAAAGAACATGACAAAAATGAAAAGAATTCTTCTTATACAAATTTAGATATTTAAAATGGGAATATTGTGTAAAAGACAGTTACTGAATTGATCCAGAAAAGGATGAAGCGTTAAAGTATGAAAAACAACTCATAAAAGAAAGAAGTAGTAGAAAATGACCCTTATACAAAATAAAAAATGACCCTAGAAAAACAAAAATATGAACATTCATTGAAAAGTACTCTATTGATGAACTCCCTCAATTTTTTAATGTACTAAAATGAAATATGAGTTTAGTATGACCTAGACCTCACCAACCAAGAGAGGTTGAAAACTATGAATTATCACAAAAAAGAGTATTAACCATAAAACCATGAATTACATGAATGGCTCAAGTAAATTGAAGAGAAACTAATTCATTTGATGATGAAGTTAAATTTGATATTTTTTATATAGAAAATTGGACATTTTTACTTGATCTAAAAATACTTTTTAAAACTTTTTGAAGTATATTAAAAAGATAATTTAATTAATTATTAATTATATATTATGGAAGAACTTATAATAGAATTGGAAAATCCAAATGATAATAAAAATAATTGTATAAAATATATAATTATTACAATCATAATTGATTTATTGAGTGTTACTTGAATATGAACAATTATTCGGTTTATATACATTTTCTTCATAATTAGTTTAAAAAACAAGTTAGATGAAAAATGTTATAAAAAATTATTAATAATAGTATTGATTCCTGCAATGTTACTATTATTAGTATTTGGATGATGCCTTATAATGATAGCAGGTTATTCTTTAAATATATAAAAACAAATGACAAAAGATTATATTTTCCTAGAGTCAACTATAAGTATATGTAATGAGTGCTTAAAAAAAGTTGAAGCAAAAATAATAAGAAAAAAATGATGAATTTACATTAAAAAATTCTGTCCAACTCACTGAGTACAAGAAGAAATTCTCGAAGAAAATCCAAATTATTACTTCAAAAAAAATCTTTATTATAAACCATGAACAGGATGTAAAATCCAAACAACTTACAATAAATGATGTCCTCGGGATTGTTGACTTTGTCCACATCACGAACAACATACTTGTATAGGATTAGTAGAAATTACTAATAAATGTGATTTATGATGCCCTACTTGTTATGCTAATTCTTGAAATTGAGAATTTCTTGATTTAGAAACTATTGAAAAGATGATGGATTTTTATCAAGATAGTGAATACAATAAAGCTGATATATTACAGATAAGTTGATGAGAACCTACAATGCACCCTCAAATTATAGAAATTTTAAATCTTGCAAAAGAAAAAAATTTCAAATATGTTATGCTTAATACTAATTGATTAAGAATCGCAAGAGACGAGAATTTTACAAAAGAACTATGAAAAATAAAACTTTGATTTGAAATCTACCTACAATTTGATTGATTCAAAGATGAATCTTACAAAAACTTAAGATGAAAAAACATACTAGATGAGAAACTTCAAGCAATAAAATATATACAAAAATATAAAATCCCAACAACACTAGTTTCAACTATAAAATCATGATTAAATGATGATGAGATATATAAAATAATAGAATTTTGACTAAATCAAGATTACATAAGATGAATCAATTTTCAACCTGTGGCTTTTTTTGGTAGATGAAACACTGATACAAAAAATCGTATAACTTTAAGTTGAATTATCGATGAAATAGAAAATCAATCAGATGATTTTATCAAATTTGATGATTTTATACCACTTCCTTGTGATCCTGATAGAGTTGCATTAACTTATCTACACAAGAAAAAAGACAAATGGAATCCAATTACTCATAAAATAGATGTTACAAAAAATTTAGATAGTATAAAAAATACTTTTGCTTTTGATTTAAAAGATATAATTGAAGACAAAAAAGATTGAGATTGTTGTACTTGAGTATGTAATCCATGGGCATGACTTACAAAAATCCTAGAACCAAAACTTATTTTGATGTCAAAACAAGAACAATCTGATTATGTAAATAACAACTTCTTTCGTATAAGTATAAAATCATTTATAGATGTATACAATTTTGATATCAAATCTGTACAAAAAGACTGTGTACATATAATAACTCCAGACCTTAAAAAAATCCCCTTTTCTACATACAATATGTTTTACAGAAATAAATAATTTTAATTTTTTACTTTTCATTATGGAAGATAAATTCAAGAAAATATTAAAAAAATTCTTAAAACTATTTATTATTTACATAATATTAATTCTTTATATTGATATCATATACTTACTTATGAATCAAAAAGATTGATATCGGATTATAAATGCTTTACTTATTAATATTTTAATATGATTCATATTATTTATAACATGAATTAACATTTCAAAATTATATTATGAAAAAAATAAAATATTTAATATTACACTAAATAAAAAACTAATTTTACTTTGTATTTTCTTACCTATAATACTTTGATTTCTCATTTTCTGATGATGTTGGATTATTCCAATGTGAATTGATTTTGTAAAAATTAATCTATAACTTATATACTTATGGAAAACAAAATCCTTGAAACTATCTGAACTGAAATTGAAACAGAAGAAAACAAAAAATATTGTAAAAAATTAAATTTATTTATAGATATTTTACTGATTCTATTTCTAATTGTAGTATTTTCCACAGGACTTGTTTTTGATTACTTATGAGAAAATTTTGAATATTTATTCAATAAAATATTAATGATATTTTTTTTATGAATCTCATTTATATGGATATTTTTCATACCTATTTTTTCTTTTAAACTATATAAAAAATGAACTATCTCAAAATTGTGTATTAAAAAGATTATTATTAGATGGTTAACTCCTATTATTCTACCCCTTTTAATCTTATGATGATGCAATTTTATAACTTCAAATTTTTTTTAAATATAATAATATAAACATGAATATTAACTTAGTAATAAATCAAACAAATATATTAAACTTAATGGTTTGACTGTGTAGCTCAGCACTGATTATATCTGTAATTGCTGATTTTTTATTGTATCAAGAAAATGACAATACAAAAAAAGTAAAAAAAAGTAAAGTTGCAACTTGAAATATGTCACTACTATTTTTTGTGATTTATATATTGATTATGTCAAACACTTGAAAGATTAATATAATTAATAATTATAAAATTATAGTTATTGCTGTTTGAATGACATTAACAATTATATGAACAGTTTTCAATATAATGTGAAGATTTTACTTATCTAGTAATTGGGCCAATCATATAAAAATATATGATAACCATTCATTAATCCTATCATGACCATATAAAATTGTCAGACATCCACTTTATGCATCACTAATTTGGTTTTGAATTTGAGTATGATTAGTTTATTCAAACATATTAGTAATTGTATTAATTTGTATTATTTTTATTCCTATGATGTATTACCGTGCAAAACAAGAAGAACAATTACTTAAAGAAAGATTTGATGAATATACAAAATATAAAAACAAAGTATGAATGTTTTTTCCAAAGATTTTTTAACAATATAATTTATGATTGATTTACATAACATATGAAATAATTCGAATTGGTGAATATTACCATATTTTAATATCTTTTGAATACAAATTTCCACTTACTCATTTTTTGTATTATTATGATTAATAATATGATTACTTGTATTTTGGATTATATGAAGAAAAGACTATGAAAAAAGTGAAAATAGTTTTTATATAATATTTTTTTGAATTTTATGATGAGCTCTTTGAGCAAAAATACCAATATGGATTGCATATTTTGATGAGATAAAACAAGCTTGAAACATAGAAACCATATTATCATGAAGAACTATCACTTGATGACTTATATGATGATTTATTGCAGTTTATATAACAAAAAAAATCCTTAAAGAAAAAACAAGATTTTGAAATGCCATAGCCCCATGAGTAGCAATCTGAATTGCAATATGAAGAATTTGATGTTTTTTACATTGATGTTGTTACTGAATTCCTACAAAGCTTCCATGGTGAGTAGATTTCTGAGACTGAATTTTAAGACATCCAACTCAAATTTATGAAATTATATACTTATCAGTATTAGCTACAATTCTAATTAAATTACAAAAAAAAGAATTAAAACCTTGAATTCTTTTCGATTGTTTTTTAATAGCTTATTTTTCTTTTAGATTTTTTATTGAATTTATAAGAGTAGAACCAAAAGTATTTTTCTGATTTAGTCTTTATCAAATTGCATCAG